>CAMASZ010000008.1 GCA_945861125.1 Rickettsia typhi
GCCCACGTTGACCACGGTAAAACAACTCTAATTGATGCAATGCTTCACCAAAGCGGAACCTTTAGATCAAATCAACAAGTTGAAACCCGAGTAATGGATTCAAACGATCTTGAAAAAGAACGAGGTATAACTATACTTGCAAAATGCACTTCGTTAATGTGGAAAAACCAAAAAATTAATGTTATAGACACTCCGGGACACGCTGATTTTGGTGGAGAAGTAGAAAGAGTTCTATCTATGGCTGATAGCACTTTACTTTTAGTTGACTCCGCAGAAGGGGTTATGCCGCAAACAAAATTTGTACTTTCTAAAGCCCTAGCTCTTGGTCTTCGCCCTATTGTAATTATTAACAAAATTGATCGCCAAGACGCTCGCCCTGATGATGTTTTAAATGAAATTTTTGACTTATTCGTCTCTTTAAATGCTAATGAACAGCAACTAGATTTTCCAGTATTATATGCAGTAGGTCGCGATGGTTGGTGCGTTCGTGATATGGATAAAGATCAGCGCAAAGATTTATCGCCTTTATTTGACTTAATTTTAGAACATGTAACTCCACCAAATTTTGATAGCAATGCTCCATTCTCAATGCTTGCAACCCTACTTGATCATAGCCCATACTTCGGAAGAATGCTCACCGGAAGAATTTATTCAGGTAGAGCAAAAAATTTGATGAATTTTAAAGCAATAAATTTAAATGCAGAAGTGGTTGAGCAAGGCCGCTTAACCAAACTACATGTCTTTAGAGGTGTTGAAAAAATTCCTGTTGAAGAAGCGGAAGCTGGAGATATTGTTTCTATTGCTGGATTAGAAAAAGCTTCAGTTTCAGATACTTTATGCGATGTAACAGTTATACAGCCAATAAAATCAACTCCAATTGATCCTCCCACTATGGCAATTACAATTGGGGTTAATGATTCTCCCCTCGCTGGAACCGAGGGTAGCAAAGTAACATCAAGAATGATAAGAGATCGCTTATTCGCAGAAGCCGAAACTAATGTAGCAATTAAAGTTAAAGAATCCGACGCCAGAGATGCCTTTGAAGTTGGTGGTCGAGGAGAGCTTCAGCTTGGAGTATTAATCGAAAATATGCGTCGCGAAGGCTTTGAACTTTCAGTTTCTCGTCCTCGAGTCTTATTTAAAAAAGGTGAGGGTGAAGAAATTCTTGAACCAATTGAAGAAGTTGTTGTAGATGTTGACGATAATTTCACTGGCGTAGTTGTTGAAAAACTATCATCGCGCAAGGGCGAAATGATTGAAATGAAACCATCTTCTGGCGGTAAAACCAGACTAGTTTTTTATGTACCTTCTCGAGGATTAATAGGCTATCAAAGCGAGTTTTTAACCGATACCAAAGGTACTGGAGTTCTAAACCGCATCTTCCACAATTACGCTTCATATAAAGGTGAAATGATTAGCAAAAAAAATGGCGCCTTAATTGCCACTGAACCAGGAGAAGCTGTGGCTTACGCTCTATGGAACTTGCAAGATCGTGGTATAATGTTTATTAAGCCTCAACAAAAAGTATATTCTGGAATGATAATTGGTGAAAACTCTAAACAAGGAGATTTAGAGGTTAATGTTTTAAAGGGCAAACAACTTACCAATATTAGAGCCGCAGGATCAGATGAGGCAATAAGATTAACTCCTCCTCGAGATTTAACGCTTGAAGACATGATAACTTATGTTGGCGATGATGAATTGGTTGAAGTAACGCCCAAATCACTGCGCTTACGCAAAAAGTTACTCGATAGCAATGACCGTAAAAGAATGAGTAGAAGCAAGGAAGCTAGATTTGATTTTGTTAATTAAGTCAAATTTTATTTATCAAACCTTTTTAATTTTATAAAAGAACTGAATTTTTGCCTATAGAGCAATTTAGTCTTTGCAAACCTGCTTTTACAAACAATTTCTAAGCATTTTTTTAAAGCAAGAAATATTATTATATAGTACAAAAGTGTTTGGAGGCCAGGGCCGGAATCGAACCGGCGTATAGAAGCTTTGCAGGCTCCTGCATTACCACTTTGCTACCTAGCCAAAAAATAATAAAGTTACTAATCTCAATTATAAGCACTAATTTCATTTTTACAAATATTAAAAAAATCAATAATAATACTGTTATAAATCAACTTTTTTGTTGAAATTTTCACAATTCTAAAATTTTTGAAACTCTTTTAAACCTAGATAGGCTTACCTTTCAAAAATTCTATAATCACAAAAATTTTTTAAAAAACTTGATTTGTAGCAGTGTCATAAAAAAATTTTATGAAAAAAAAATCAGATAATTTTTATCAACAAAAGTTTAAGAATATAAAGCAAGACCAAGATTTGAAAGAATTGCTAACGATATCTTTAAAATCAAGCAAAAAACTAATTGAAGAAATTAATAATAAAAAGATTTTAGCTATCGATATTGTTAACAACACAGATGATTTAAAAATTATCAATAATTATTCAAAACAAATTTCAAAATACAAAAAACTACTAGTTTTAGGTGTGGGTGGCTCTTCACTGGGAGCCAAAACAATTTGCGCCTTAAAAAACCAAAAAAAAATTGATTTTATTGAATCAATCGATCCAAATACCATTATTAATCAACTATCATTAATTGATTACAAAAAAACTTTCTTTTTAGTTGTTAGTAAATCAGGAGAAACAGTAGAAACAATCTGTCAAACACTCGTAATTTTAGAGGAAATTAAAAAAAGAAAAATTAAAAATTTTTCACAGCAATTTTTATTTATTACTGAATCAGTAGAAAATTCTTTAGCAAAAATAGCCTTAAAAATAAAAGCAAAAATAGAATTTTGTTCAGCAAAAATTAGTGGTAGATACTCCTGTTTCTCAATAATAGGTTTATTACCAGCCGAAGTAATTGGGGTCAATATCAAAAAAATTCGTAGTGGTGCAAAAAAAATTTTGGATAATTTTTTGTTAAATCCAAATGAAGTTGCTTTATCAACGGCAATACATCTCAATTTATATGAAAAAGGCTTTAAGAATAATGTAATCATACCCTATATTGATGTTTTAAAAAACTACAATAAGTGGTATCGCCAATTATGGGCAGAATCTTTGGGGAAAAATTCTTTTGGCTCAACGCCAATAAACTCAATGGGCACCGTAGATCAACATAGTCAACTTCAATTATACTTAGAGGGGGTTCGTGATAAGTTTTTTACCTTCATTATTTTAAATAAACAAAATCAAGATCTAAAAATAAAGGATTTGAATAATATCAAAACTTTGTTTGGCAACAAAAAATTATCAGAAATAATTAAAATTGAACATAATTCAACGATTGAAACTTTAGATCAAAAAAAAATACCACTAAGAATTATTGAATTATCGAAAATTGATGAAGAGGTTTTGGGTGGTTTAATGATGCAAATGTTTTTAGAAACAATAATTACAGCTTATTGCAAAAATATAAACCCATTTGATCAACCTGCAGTTGAATTTCGTAAAGATTTGGCAAAAAAATTATTAAATAAAAATGATTAAAAATTTTATTTCTCAAAATAAGATAATATTTTTCTTGCTAACCGCTAGTTTTTTTGCCTTATCTTTAGCATATATATCGCAATATGTTTTTGGCTTTGAACCTTGTATATTATGTCTTTATCAACGAATACCTTTTTTTACTATATTTTTTTTATCACTAATTATTTTATTTTTAAAACAAAAAAAAATTTATAAATTTTACATATTATTGTCGTTACTAGCTTTGCTAATAAATATATTATTAGCTTTTTATCATTCTGGAGTAGAGAGAAAATTTTTTACCGGCCCTTCAAATTGCTCCTCAAACAATCTTAACAATGTCGAAAGTTTAGAAGAATTAGAAAAAATTATTTTAAAAACAAAAGCAGTTAGATGTGACGAGCCACAGTTTTACTTTTTAAAGCTAAGTATGACAAATTGGAATTTTCTTTACTGTATAATAATTTTTACTGTAGTATTAAAATCATTTTTAGCCAAAAAGATAAAGTAAAATTATACCAATTATCATTTTAAAATAAACATTCTTCACAAAAATTTTTAGATAAAAAAGTTAAAAAAAATGCTATATACCCATACAACATAAGGCTTTTTAGCTTTTTTAGCAAAAATTTTAAAGAAGATGTTTATAAAATTTTTTAGTATAATTTAAAATTATAATTGGTATTATACCAAATCCCATCTTTAAATAAAATTATAACAAAATATTTTTGCCAGTACTGCCCTAGGGCAACGACACGATTTTTGTGATAAAAATCTTTAAAAAATGAAGCTGTATATCCATATAGCTGAGGCTTTTTAGAGATTTTTAGCCAAAAATATAAAGTTAGAATTTTAATTTTTTTTAAAACTTTTAAAGATGGGATTTGGTATTATATTTATATGACTCAAATATCTTTAAATATTTCTAGTCGAAAAGATAAAGTGCAAAGTGAAATTTTCAGCAGTGCTATTATTTAGTTTAACTATAATTAAATTCCCTGAACTTTCATAATAATGTCTTTAGCTATTGGCGCTGCCGATCCTGATCCGCTTTTACCATGCTCAACAATAACAGAGATAGCATATTTAGGATTGTGAGAAGGAGCATAGCCAACAAAGATAGCGTGATTTGCATGGCTTTTAATTTCATTTTCACTCATTTCTTTTTCCCTTTTTGATATAACTTGCGAAGTTCCTGTTTTACCAGACATTTCAAAGCCTTTGACATAGATTTTTTTGCCATAAGCAGTTCCACCCGGCTCATTAACAACCCTTCTCATTCCTTCTCTTATAAGATTTAAATATTCTTCTTTGATCAATGGCTCATTTTTTAATTCATCAAACTGTTTGAAAATATTTTGATTTTTTGCTAGATAAGGCTTTATAGGAACTCCACCATTTGCAATTCTTGCCACAATAACCGCCATTTGCAATGGAGTTGCCAACAAATTTCCTTGACCAATTGCCATATTCATGGTATCACCTTTAAACCAAGGCTGTTTAAAAAATTTCTCTTTCCAACCTTCAGATGGCACCAGACCTGATTTTGAACCATGTAGACTTATATCAAATTTCTCTCCATAACCAAATCTTTTTGCCATATCAATAATCTTTTCATGACCAATTTGATTAGCTAAATTATAAAAATAAACATTGCATGAGTGCATTATTGCGTTAACCAAATCTAAAGATCCGTGACCTTTTTCTTCCCAACAATGAAATGGTCTTTTTCCTAAAAAATATTTACCATTACAATTAAATTTTGTAGCTGGATTAAAATTATTTTCTAATGCAGCCATAGCAACAATTAATTTAAATGTTGAGCCTGGAGGATATAGTGCACTAATTGGCTTATTGCTAAGTGGCTTTCTAGCATCTTCATTTAATTCTTTCCAATATTCTTTAGATATTCCTTCAACAAAATTGTTGGGATCGAAGGTTGGAGAAGAGGCGTAGGCAAGAATTTCTCCTGTTTTAACATCAAGAACAACAACTGATGCCACGTCGTTTTTTATTCTTTCAGTCACAAATTTTTGTAACTTAAAATCAATAGATAAATTAACGCGAGAACCTTCGTTATATGGTTTTATCGACAAAGTTCGCAGTGGAGTTTCATGAACATTAACTTCAACATATTTAACTCCATACTTACCTCTCAAAGCTTCATCAAAACTTTTTTCAATCCCAAATTTACCAATTCGAAAATCTGGATGCATAAAAAGATTTTGCTCATTATCATCGATTTCTTTTTCAGAAGGCAAAGAAACATATCCAAGAAAATGAGCAGTTTCATTTGGATATGGATATTTTCTTATAATTCCACTTTCAATTGACAAACCTTGTAATATATGAGCATTACTTTCGATACGAGATAAATCATCCCAGCCCAAATTATCAATTAATGATATAACGCTTTTGCGACGAGCATTTTTGATTTTACTTAAAAATATTTCTTTTGCAGAATCATTTAACTCGAGAATTTTGACTAGCTTATTAATCAAATCTTCAATATTAATTTTCTTGTGAAGATATAGTATTAACCTAAAATTAGAATCGTTTTTAGTTAAAGCAAAACCGTAGCGATCATAAATTATTCCGCGAGGAGATGGTGTAATTATTGGCTTTATTCTATTGCTATCAGATTGAATCTTATATTCTTCATGTTTCCACAATTGTAAATAACTTAAGCGCAACAATAAAGCGCTTGCCAACGCAGATTGACCAGCTCCAAGAATTAAGGTGCGCCTATTAAATACTTTATTTTTGCGTATATCACGCAGCACTTTTACTCCTCCAATAATTTTAGATTCAGATAATCAAAAAATTTGTGTATAACCACATAAAAAAATATGGATAAAATAAATTGCATAAAGATGTTATTTATGGAATAAAATGAGCCATTAAACATTGATAACAATAAGTATTTCAAAGCCAAAAATAATAAACAAAATAGTATAAATTGTTGCCATATTTGCTTGAAATTATCTTTAATTGGAACTTTGTTATTTATCACTTTAAAAATCTTGATCAAAATTATATAACACAGAGAAGTTAAGGTTATAGGATTACCACATAAAGCATCATTCCACATTCCCATTAAAAAAATAAATCCTATTCCAAAGAGACTTTTGTATATCCCAAAATAAAAAACCATCATCAAATCAAAGAGAGGAATTACATCTACCAAACCAGAAATCTTTATATTTGATAAATTAAGAACAACAAATATTATTGCTATAAAATAAAGAATTGGCAATTTTAGAAATGACTTTTTCACTAACATAATACACTAAAAAACGCAAAATTTGTGTTTAAATATAGAAATAATTAATCAAATAATCCCAACTTTAAATCAAACATAACAAAGTACTTTTAGGAAAAGATCTTAAAAAAGGATGGTATTTAGTTTTATGTAGTTGAAGCTTTTTAGAGATTTTTAGCCAAAAATATTTTGCTGATGTATCATTAATTTAGCAAAAATGATATAACAAATCTATTTTAAAACTTGAAAGAAAATTTAAATCGAGAATTTTCTTTGGTGTAGTTAATTTACTTAAAGCAGTTTAGTTAGTGTTATGGTTTAGATCTTTACGCAATAGATTTAACCAATTTAAAAAGTTTTATAGAGTTTAAAAAAGGTTATAAATTTTTATTTTGGTTTATAGTTTTTTCTTAATATTTTCTTCTAACTGATTATATAAAGAAACTATTGGTTCATCACTAACTTCTATTTGGATATTTTGATTAAAACCATTAAAATTAGTTCTAATGCTTCTAGAGTAAGCTCCAAGTTGACCTATTTCAATATAATCTCCTTCTGAAATATTTTCTGGCAAATAAAAAGGACCTTTCATTACATCGAGTGAATCACAGGTTGGGCCATAGAAACCAAAAGGAATCATATTAGCAGATATTTCGTTACCTTTACTTCCAATACATTTTACTGGATAAATAAAACCCGGATAACCAGCATCAAATAAACCTCCATATGTTCCGTCATTTAAATAAAGCATATTATTTTTCCTTGCCTCAACCCTAACAACAAGTGATACGGCCTCAGCAACCAAAGCTCTTCCTGGTTCACACCAAATAATGCAATCTTTATCGAGACCCATCTGATTAACAGAATCGAATATTTCATCAAAATATGTTTGTATTGAAGAAGGGGTCATTCCTGGATATGAAGAAGGAAAGCCACCGCCAATATCTAAAACATCAATTTTATCCTTTGATTTTTCTAATAATTTCTTTGTTATCATTATAGCATTTCTGTATTCAATTGGATCCATACACTGCGAACCAACATGAAAACAGATACCAAAATTTTTTGCAACTGATCTAGTTTTTCTAATTAAACCAACCGCCTCAGAGGCAAGGACTCCAAACTTCCCAGAAAGGTCAATTGCAGAATGAGAATTTGGAATTGATAATCTTATGTGCAAATTTAAATCTTTTGCATTATTGGTAACTTCAAGGATCTTTTTTAATTCATCAAATGAATCAAGAGAAAAATCTCGAACATTGTAATTGTAATATGCTTCCTTTATTGATTCTCTAGATTTAACAGGATGCATAAAATACATTTTAGCATTTTTTGCAAATAAACTATCGATCATTTTGATTTCAGCTATTGAGGCAACATCAAAGTGTTTTATTCCTGATTTAAATAAATATTTAATAACGCTGGTATCTGGATTACTTTTTACCGAATATAATACCTCAGTTTGATGCTTTAGTGAACGAAAATTTTCAATAAAAAAACTTACAGCTTTTTTGAGGGAATTTGGTCTTAAACAATATACTGGGATTGATGGCTTTAGATCCTCGATTTGCTTTGAGATAGCTTGTAAATCTTTGCTTGTTTTTGTTTTTCTATCACCAACAGATTTATTATGAAAATTTAGGTAATAAATTTTTGAGTCAAGTTTTTCTGATTGTCTTTCCATTTACTTTAGATTATAAATTAAAAAGCTAGCCTTGAATTTAAGGGCTAGGAAATAATATAAAATAAAGCGACTTCAGAGTTACAAAATTTTTTTGTAACTATGAAGTAGCTTTTACGATAAATATTAAATTAGAATAATTTAAAAAATTACTTAATTTGTCAAGATAAAAAATAATTTTACTCTACTAGCGAATGCTTAGTGGCTAATTAATTTAGAAATAAAAAATTAAGTGAAATATTTTTAAACCAAAATTATCTTATACTCAAGCTTTATTTAGGGTCCGTAAAAAAATTTCAAGATTGAAACAACTCAAAATATAACCATAAAAATTAATCTAGATCAACTATTAATAATTCTTACTAAAGTTAATTCTTGGATCAATTAAATGATAGGAAAAATCAGCTATTATATTAGCTAAAAGCCCAATTAGTGTAAATATATAAAGCGATGCAAACATTACCGGATAATCCCTTGATAATGCTGATTCATATCCTAAGAGACCAAGACCATCAAGAGAAAATATAACCTCAATTAAAAGAGAGCTAGTAAAAAAAATACCTATTAATGCCGAAGGTAGCCCAGCTATAACTATTAACAAAGCATTGCGAGCTATATGTTTATATAAGACTTGTTTTTGATTTAACCCTTTAGCATAAGCTGTTAAAACATAGTTTTTATTAATCTCTTCTAAAAAAGAATTTTTACAAAAAAAAGTCAACGATGCAAATCCCCCTATTGTAATGGCAATTATTGGTAAAGTAATATGCCAAATATAATCAATTATTTTTTGAAAAAAATTTAATTCTATAAAATTATCTGAAACCAATCCGCGCAGTGGAAAAATATTTAAAAAATTTCCGCCACAAAATAATATTATAAGCAATATTGAAAAAAGAAATGCTGGAATAGCATGCATTACAATTATTATTGAACTTGACCAGACATCAAATTTACTACCATTACTCACTGCTTTTCTAATACCCAAAGGAATTGATATTAGATATATAAAGAGTGTACTCCATATTCCTAAAGATAATGATACCGGAATTTTTTCTACAATTAAATCGATTACTTTTTTATCTTGATAAAAACTTTCACCAAAATTAAATGTTAAAAAATTTTTTATGGTTAGTAAAAATCTTTCAAAGAGGGGTAAATTAAAACCGTATAGCACTTCTATTTTTTTAATAATCTCTTCGTCAATACCTTGAGAACCATTATATTTTAATTTATTGATGCTGGATACATTATTATTCAATAACCCAGAATCAGTAAAACTAACTTCACCATTTATTTTTGAATGATTATTTATTTGAGCAATAAATCTTTCGACAGGACCACCGGGAGCGGTTTGTATTATAACAAAGTTTACCAACATGATTATAAACAATGTTGGAATAGTTAAGAGCAAACGATTGACAAAATATAACAACATCACAACCAGTCAGGATCAGTTGCACCTTCGCCTTCTGGGGTTGGAATTTCATACTCAAAACCAGTAACTATATCAATAGTATATAATCTTGGAATTGAATCTTTCCCAAATGCACCTTTCTTTTTAGAATAAATTAAGTAACGACCATTTGGCGACCATTTTGCCCCTTCAACAATATATGAGCTAGTTAGTAATTTTTCATTAGTACCATCAAATGACATTATTCCAATGTAAAATTTATTATCTTTAATCTTGGTAAATGCAATTAACTTTCCATCTGGAGACCAAATTGGCTTAGAATAGGAACCACTTCCAAGACTTATTCTCTTTATTGACGTTCCGTCAATATCCATTAGAAATATTTTTTGTCCACCTTCACGATCAGATGAAAAAATTATTGATTTACCATTAGGAGAGTAGGAGGCAGTAGTATCAATTGCCAGTGATTTTGTTAATTTTCTAGCGATATTTTCATTAACATTTAATTCATAAACATCAGTATTACCTTCTTCAATTGCGGAAATTAAAATAATGTCTGACTTATTTGGATGAGGACTCGCAGCAAAAGTAGTTCCCCTAAAACCACCAACTTTATATGAGCGTTGATTTTTTAAATTAAGAAAAAACAACTGCGGTTTATTATCATAATATCTTAAATAAAGAATCTCATCGCGTTTTTTTGAGAAAGAGGGGGTGAGGACTAGATCCCTTCCATCGGTGAGTATTTTTTTATCTTCTCCATCAAAGCTAATCAGATTAATTTTTTTAATGCGCTTTTTTATTGAACCAGATTCTGAAACATACAATATTTGTGAGTTAAAGTGACCAACCGCCTCTCCAGTGGTGGCTTTAAATATTTCATCAGAAATTAAATTAGCTACTTTACGATAATTATCTTCAGAAGCATTGTAAGATTTGCCGAATATTTGTTTTTGATCGATTAAATCCCACATCCTAATTTTTAAATCAAGATTTCCTGATTGATCATATTGAAAATCAGCAATTATTATTAATTCTATTTCTGAATTTTTAAATTTAGCAAAATCAGGAGTTGAACTAATATTTAATTGAGGATTTTGATTAATGTGCTGTTTTGATGAGTTGTTAACTATTACTTCAAAAAGGTTGGTGCTGTTAAGATTTTTTTTAATTTGATTAAAAATTTTTTCACGATCTTGCTCTAATTGAAATTCTAAGGAATTTGGATCTGCTATTTGTGGATTAATTAATTTATCAAAACCATAAAATAATATTTTGGTCTTTGAGTTTTGATTTGCAGTAATTGAGAGAGAAATTTCAGCTAATGCTTGTTGGCTAGCAAAAAAACCAAAAAGAAATATAGCAAAAAATTTAAGTAAATTCTTATTCATAACACTTCAATTATAACATTATGATTCGTATAAACACATAAATCCGCAGCAATTTTCATTGATTTTTCAACGATCTCTTTTGCGGTAATATTTTCAACTAAAGATAAAGCTCTTGCGGCTGATAAAGCATAATTTCCGCCAGAACCAATTCCAATTATTCCATCTTCTGGCTCTAGCACATCTCCATTTCCAGTTAAAACTAATGAAATATTTTTATCAATTACTATCATCATCGCTTCTAATCTTCTAAGATATTTATCAGTTCTCCAATCTTTTGCCAATTCAACACAGGCTCGCATTAATTGATTTGGATATTGCTCTAATTTTGACTCCAATCTTTCAAATAAAGTAAAGGCATCTGCAGTAGCTCCCGCAAATCCTCCAATAATTGAACCATCTCCCAATCTTCTAATTTTTTTAGCATTAGATTTTAGCACTGTATTGCCAAAAGAAACTTGTCCGTCACCAGCGATTGCTACTTGATTATTTTTTCTAACCGATAGAATTGTGGTGCCATATATTTTTGAAGGATCTTTTTGTTCAAACATAATTAAAATTATAGAATTTAATTTTTTAAAAATGATAATTTTCAAATATCAAATAGCAATATTTTAAAATAAACTGTTAAATTAATGAATAAATATATCAAAAATTTTTTAATAATATTTGCTCTTGGAATTAGCTCAGGACTGCCTTTTGCCCTTATTTCTTCAACATTAAAAGCTCTATTAGTTGATGCTGGATTCACTATAAAAACCATAGGCTTTTTATCCTTGGCAACTTTACCATATTCTTTAAAATTCTTAATTGCTCCCTTCATTGACTCATTGCCAATTCCATTTTTAACTAAGAAAATTGGGCATCGTAAATCATGGATAATTTTTTCACAACTTTTATTAGCTATATTTATTTTTTTATTGGGAATTTTTGGAATTGAGTCCTCACTGATGGCAATAACAATATTTGCTTTTTTAGTTGCCATCAGCTCATCTGCTCAAGATATAGTTATTGATGGCTACCGAATTGAATTAATTAATAAAAATGATCAAGGTCTTGCCACGAGTTTTTATGTATATGGTTATAGAATAGGAATACTTATATCTGGATCGCTCGCACTATTTTTAGCTGATAAAATAAGTTGGACATTAGTTTATTTAATAATGTCCTTATTTATGGCTTCCTGTATGATTGCAACGGTTTTAGCTAAAGAAACTAGGACCAATTGGAAAAATAAAAAAACTAATTTTTTAGAATGGTTTAAGAATTTTGTATTAGATCCATTTTATAATTTCTCAGAAAATAAGGGTTGGTATTTAATTTTACTATTTATTATTTCTTTTAAATTGGCAGATGCTTTCGCTGGAAATCTTACAGCGCCTTTTTTACTAGAAATTGGTTATAGTAAAACCGAATTAGCAGGTATCTTAAAAACATTTGGTTTATTCGCCACTCTGTTAGGAGTTTTTTTTGGTGGAGTTTTTACTAAAAAATTTAATATTTTACCAACATTATGGTTAGCTACAATAATTCAGGGTTTATCAAATTTATCTTTCGCATATTTAGCAAAAATTGGCTATAACATTGATCTACTTTATGTTGTTGTTTTTATTGAAAATTTCAGTGGTGGGATAGGAGACGCTGTTTTTGTTGCCTATTTAAGTAGTATATGTAATCTAAATTTTAGCGCTACTCAATATGCCTTACTTTCTTCATTGGCAAGCTTTGCTCGTGGTATTCTATCTTCTAGCGCCGGTATTTATGCAGAATATTTTGGATGGTTTAAATTCTTCATTTTTTCTGGGTTGTTAGCAATTCCAGGAATTTTATTTTTATTAATACTTACTATAAAAAAATTTCAAAAGCGAAATAGTTAAAAAAATATTTTTTAATAATTAATTTTAAATTGAATTTAGTTATCTGTATTCTAAATTTTAGTTTTGATTTAAAAAATATTCTATTTAATACAATAAAACCTTAAGGTTTGTAAGTTTAAAATGGCTTTGGTGTTTAGTACCAATTCTCTTTTAAATTTTAAAGAATTATATTTATCTAAATGCGTATTAAAACTGCAAAACCTGAAAAAGATAAGTTGCTTAAAACAGAAGTTTCTGTTGCTCATTTTATTCCATATAAATGCCACTGGAACTCTAATACAATTTTAACTTACGACGAAAAATTAATTAGAGTGATTAAAATTAAAGGCTTCGCCTTTGAAACTGCGGATGATATCGATATAGACTTAAAAAAAGCGGCTAGAAATAACCTTCTCAAAGGAATGGCCTCAGGAAATTTAGGGTTATATTTTCATACCATTAGGAGAAAAGAAAAAGGCTTCCCCGATGGCGAAATGCCAGATTTATTTTCTGACAGAGTAAATAGAGAGTGGGCCGCAAAACATTCAAGTGAAAAAAGTTTTATAAACGAACATTACTTTACAATAGTTAGGGGTGAAGATAAAGGTGGAATAGCAACTCTTAAAAATATGGCCAACAAGTTTCAGCATTCTACTGACAAATCATCTTGGGAAAACTACATGCGCGAAGCTTTTAGTGAAATTGAAGAGATGACAGAAAGAATTTTAAATGGTTATAGTAATTATGGAGCAAGACTGCTAGATATAGTTGAAACAGAAAACGGTGTAATATCTGAAACATTAGAATTTTTATCACGAATACTCAATTGCGGATATTCACAACCAATTGCAGTTCCTCTGGGAGAAATCTCTCACCATTTACCAATATGTAGATTATACATTGGTAGCAAATCAATAGAATGTCATCAACCCACCGGAGTAAAATATGCCGGAGTTGTCGCCTTGAAAGAATATAGACCATCAACTCATGCAGGTGTTTTTGATGGCTTTATGGAAATGCCTTTCGAATTGATAATATCTCAATCATACTCTTACATTGATCGGATGATTGCAATTAGTTCGATGCAACTTCAACAAAGAAGATTAGTTCAATCCGAAGATGTAGCAGTATCGCAAATACAAGAAATTGACCAAGCACTTGATTCAGCGATGAGCGGAGCTTTTGCTTTTGGTAATCATCACATGACTATAATGTGTATCGAAGATAATCCAAAATCTCTTGAAAGTGCTCTATCTTTAGCAATTGTTGAATTATCTAACGCTGGTATAACAGGAGTTCGAGAAAGAATGAATCTAGAACCAGCTTTCTGGGCGCAATTACCTGGTAACGCTGAATATATGGCAAGAAGATGTATAGTAACAACCATGAATATAGCTTCATTTGCATCATTTCATAACTACCCTTCTGGAAAAAGAAAACGCAATCATTGGGGAGATGCAATGACGGTTTTAAATACTGTATCAGGAACACCTTACTTTTTTAGTTGGCACGTTCGAGATGTTGGACATTCTATGATTATAGGTCCTACTGGCGCTGGTAAAACTGTTCTTCTCAATTTTTTATGCGCGCAAGCACAAAAATTTAACGGTCGTTTATTTTTCTTTGATAAAGACAGAGGTGCAGAAATATTTGTTAGAGCTATACGCGGAAGATATATGATTCCAGATGCTGCTAAAGTTTCTGGATTTAATCCTTTTCAACTTGATGACACAAATGAAAACAGATCTTTTTTGATAGAATTCATGAAAGCGCTAGTTTCAACTGGCGAAGGTCAACTTCCAGCTCATGAAATAGAGCGAATAAATGAAGCAGTAAATGGAAATTATAAACTACCAAAACATCAAAGAAGATTAAGAAATCTAGCTCCTTTTATGGGCTTAGGCGGTCCAGGCACATTAGCAGGAAGGCTGGCAATGTGGCACACCAGAGGCTCTCATGCCAAATTATTTGACAATGAAGAAGATCTAATTGATTTTACTGCATCTCGTTCATTTGGAATTGAAATGGCCAATATTTTACAAGACAAAATGGCTATTGCTCCAGTATTATTATATTTATTCCATAGAATCCAGAGCTCACTTCGTGGTGAACCAACTATGATAGTTCTTGATGAAGCTTGGGCATTAATAGGAAACCCAGTTTTTGCTCCAAAAATAAAAGATTGGCTTAAGGTACTGCGTAAACTAAATACCTTGGTAGTTTTCGCTACTCAATCAGTCGAAGACGCTGCTAAAAGCAGTATTTCTGATACTTTAGTACAACAAACATCGACACAAATTTTCTTACCCAATCTAAAAGCAACTATTCTCTATAGAGAAGTATTTATGTTATCTGAGCGTGAATTTAATTTAGTAAAAACCACCGATCCATCAACCAGATTTTTTCTTGTTAAGCAAGATAATGACGGAGTGGTTGCTCGCATCGATTTAAGTGGCATGGATGACGTTATTAGAGTTTTATCAGCTCGAGCTGACACGGTAATTTTAATGGATCAAATAATTGATGAGGTTGGCGACGATCCAGATGATTGGTTACCAATTTATTATCAAAGATCGGGTAAAAAATAGTGATTACAGAGCTAAATACAAAATCCAAAACCATAGTAATCTCTACATTGCTAATTTTACTTATTATCTTATCTAATATTAATTTAGCTTTTAGTGCAACTGATTATGGAGTTGGAAGAGTAAGAACTTGTAATAGTGACGGCTCAGTTGAAGGATTTAACGCTTTTGATTTAACCTCGGGTGGCAAAGAGATAGAATTTACAATGTCAAATCCTACTTGCTATGCTATAGCGATTGCAACTTACGCCGCAGTAAAAGCTTCAATCTCTGCAATGAATGGAATTTGTGGTACTGGCCCAGTTACACCAAGAATTCTTCCCTCACCTTTTCTTGATGCAAGAGACATAACAAAAGCTACAATAAAAGCTGTAAATAGTAAAAATGCTGCTTGTGGTGGAGCAGTTTCTACCGCATCAGCTGCTATGCTATCTTCATTGGCAGCAATTGGAGGAATTCACACCACTTCATCAAAACTTTATCCAATAATTAGAGTTTGTGGAGCAAATTGGTACAAACCAAATTCTGCAAACTACACAATTGGCGATCCAGATTACAAATTAACTGTAGAAAATGAGGTAAAGAAAATTTCTTCAACTTCAGCAGCAAAACTAGTACTTGCAGATGTAGATGGCAACGAAGATAATTACTATCGACAATATTATTACAATGGAATTGAAGTTGAAGATAACCCCTCTGATGGCGAGAAATGCCTAGATCCAACTAATGGTAATAAACCACAGAAATATTATTTTAGAGGATTTCAAACTCCTAATTTTAATTGTGAAAAATTTCTAAACAACCAATCAAGTGATTATCTTAAAGCTTATGAATGTTGTATAAAAAGAAGTAAATACTATATTTGCCTTGAGTATGATTCAAACTATTACGTTAGTTCTGGATTAGTACCAACACAAACCAAAAGATTACTATGTAGAGCTGGAGAAAGGTGCACTATCGAAGGTATAGTATTTCAAACCAATTCATTATATAAGGGTTCATTAATTTGCGCCGAAACATACAGCTTATGTCCATTTAACTTTTCTGTTGGAGGCGGATCACAACAATGCGATTACTTTAAAGATGGAAAAACTGACTCATCTGGAGTTTTTACGGCGATAACTAAAGAGCAGGTTGAGAGTGGAAATTGCGCTGGCTTAAGCGATATAAGATATGATGATTGTAGTTTTAATGAAAAGGCCGGAAAGTGTAAAAATTATTGTCAGTATTTAAGACACTGCGTTAGAACATCTGATCCAAAATCAATATATGTTAGTAGCTTAACTTCGCCTTATTTTTCTAACGCCTGCATAGATTTTGCTGGAGATTCATTGAATAAAGAAAAAACCTTTGATTTTGGAGTTACTAAAGGAAAACACTTCAGCGCTCCGATAGCGCAATGCTTCAAAGAAAGTTTAGAAAATTTATTCAATAATAAAGTTGGTCATAGCCGTTGCTCAAATAACTCTGAATCGCCATCTTATTCCGCCAATTCAAGAGGAGTATGTGCAAGTGGAAATTATCTAAATATTAATTCGATTACATATAAGAAAGGTAACATAGCAAAAACAACTTCTTATTTTCAAAAACTGCAGGACAACTTAAGGTTGGCTGTAAAATTGGTTATTATATTATCAATAATGTTTTATGGCTCCAATTTATTGATTGGAAAATCCTCTTTATCTAATCGAAAAGAAATAATTCTTTTTGTACTAAAAATCTCATTAGTTGGCTATTTTACACTAAGTAATGCATGGCAAACAAAATTCTTCTCTGCCGTATATAACACGGCAACAGATTTTTCAATGATGTTTTTTAAATATCGCACAATAAATGACGAAAAAAAGGATGATGGTTGTA
>CAMASZ010000009.1 GCA_945861125.1 Rickettsia typhi
TATTTTTTTTATCAAGCTCAAACTTAACTTTTTTGGCAACATTTTTTATACGAGCAATATCTCCAACCGAAGTGCCCCCAAATTTTTGAACAATAAGCATTTTAAAATAATTTGAAAATTTTATTTTGCGATATCAATAAAGCTTTAAACCTTGTTTTATAACATTCCCCATTTCAAATTACATTTTATTAAAATATATTAATTTGTTATTTTTAAATGAGAAATTGATTATTAAACAGTTATCAAAACATAAATTGCATGTTTAATTAATTTATCAATAATAGTCATTTTAAAGCTTAATTTTTAAAACACATCTAACAATTTTAAAATATGAAACCAATTCGTGAATTAGCAAAAAATTTGTTCTTTAAAATTATTTTAGCAGTAGTTGCGCTTAGCTTTATTCTTTTTGGAGTAAGCGGTTTCATCCTAGAAGATAAAGGATCTTGGGTGGCAAAAGTTGGCAATCACAAAATTAGCTATAAGGCATTTGAGAATAATCTTAAAACCGATCGAGCTATAATACTTGGCTCTTCAGAAAATAACCCTGATTTACAAAATTATCTAGAATCAGATAGATTCAAGTCAGACAGCCTTGGACAAATGATTAGAAAAATAATGATCGAAAAAACTAGCGAAGATTTTGGCGCTAAGGTTAGTAGAAAATTAATATTACAAAAAGTTGCCGAAAATAAAGCATTTCGTGATGAAAATGATAAGTTTGACAATGAAAAATTCAAAAACTTTTTAGCTCAAAAAGGTTTTGATGAAGAAAAATATGTTAAAGAAGTCGCCAATGAATTATCTGCCAACATAGTAATTCAATCATTAACTATGTCAGCCCCAATTGATTACGATTTTGCAATTGAATTAGAAAAATTTAATCAACAAAAAAGAGTTGCCGATATTGTATCAATTACTACTAAAAACCTACCAATCTATGAAAAAATCACCGATCAAGAAATTGAAAAGTTTTATAACGATAACAAACAAAGTTACACTGTTCCTGAATTACGTAAAGTGTCTTATGTAAAAATTTCTACCGCTGATTTCAATAATAAATTTGAAATTACCGATAGCGAAATAAAAAATGAATATGAAAACAATAAAGAAAAATATAGCTCGCCAGAACTTCGAGATATTTATCATGTAGTTTTTGAAAAGAAAGAACAGGCTGAAGAATTTATTCAGAAATTCAAAGCTTCTGAAGACAAAACAAAAGCTCAACAAAATTTTGCCAACCTAGCTAAAGAGCTTGCTAAAAAAAATCTAAAAGAAATTACTTTAAATAAAACTTCACAATCACAATTAACTTCAGAATTATCAATACCAGTATTCCAACTATTAACAAATGAAGTAAGTAATCCAATTCAAAGTTCACTTGGTTATCATGTGGTTCTTTTAAACAAAATTTATCAATCTGCTTTAAAACCTCTAGAACAAGTTCAAAAAGAAATATTCACCAAAATTAGTAATGAAAAAAAAGAAAAATTTGTTGAACAGAAAATCAATGAAATCAACGATACTTTTCTTACATCAAATTCATTAAGTGATGCCTTAAAAAAATTAAATCTAAAATCATCTATTAATTCATTAACTATTGATAGTTCTGGCAGAAATGATAAGGGGCAAACTATTTTTGAAATACTTAATTTAAATAATTTTAGTGAAAATGCTTTTTTGCTAAAAGAAAATCAAATCTCTAAATTAACCAGTCTTTCTTCCAATGAATTCTACACTATTCAGCTTGAAAAAATATTACCTTCTCGAATCAGGAATTTGGATGAAGTTAAAGATCAGCTAAAAGCAATAATTCAAGACAAAAAAAATATGACTGCTTTAAACGATCTTGTCAAAAAAATTAATGAGGAATTAAAATCAAGCTCCATTGAATCAATAATTAGCAAGTATCAATTAAAGGTTCAAAGAAACCAGATCTTACCTCGTAACATTGTTAATTCTGAAAATGAGTATGTTAAGAACAAATTACTTGATGAATTATTTGCTTTAAAAGAGATAGGAAAATTCACTTCAACAGTTCCAACAAGAAATAATGAATTCTTCATTGCAATATTAAAAGATATCAAAAAATCATCCTTTAATCAAGATGAAATACTAAGTGTAAAAAAGAAAATCGTCGATGGATTTTTTAATGATATAATCAAAGAGTATAGCAATTATCTTCAAAAAAAATACCCCGTAAAAGTAAATGAAAAAATCTTTGGTCAAACAAAATAAATGTCTTATAGCCACAATCAGCAACAATTTGAAAATTTAGATAATTCTTGCTCAAAAATTTTATATAAAAAAATATCATCTGACACACTAACCCCAGTATTGGCGTTCTTGAAAATTAGCCAATATTTCAATGACCATCATTTTTTGTTTGAATCAGCAGAAAACAGCAATAATAAGGGAAGATTTTCAATAATAGGTTTTATGCCCGATATGGTTTGGAAGTGCATAAAACAACAATCCTTTCTTAGTTCTGATTTTAAAAATGACAAAGATAATTTTGTTAAACAAAATGGTGATCCATTGCAAAATCTACGCAAATTTATTAAAAGCTGCTCCATAGATTTTACCAAAATACCTTATGAAAAAGGACCACTTCCATCAATGTGTTCTGGGATTTTTGGCTATATGGGTTACGATATGATAAGATTAATTGAAAAAATTCCTGACAATAATTTAGATGACGAAATCAAAATTCCTGACAGTATTTTTATTCGACCACAAATTGTAATTGTTTTTGATAATTTATATGATTTAGCATTAATATGCGCCCCTAGTTATAATCAAGAAAAATATCAAGAATTAACTGAAAAAATAAATAATGTTGAGAAAATTCTTAGCGATAATTACCAAGATCTAGAAAGAAGCAAAATCACCATAACAACCAACAATTATCAAAATAATTTTAATTCTAACTATAACAAAGAAGAATATTGCTCACTTGTTAATAAGGCCAAAGAATACATAACCAATGGCGACATATTTCAAGTCTTACCATCGCAAAGATTTTCTGCAAACTTTCCTCAAAATTCATCAGAATTCACTTTCTATCGCTTTCTTAGAAATATCAATCCTTCACCTTTTTTGTTTTATCTAAAATTTGACGATTTTGTTTTAACTGGCGCAAGCCCTGAAATCATGGTTTCCTTGCAAAATAAAAAAATAACTATTCGTCCCTTGGCAGGAACTCGTAAAAGAGGAAATAATATCGAAGAAGATAAAAAAATTGCTGAAGAATTATTGAGTGACGAAAAAGAAATAGCTGAACATTTAATGCTAATCGACTTAGCGCGTCATGACATCGGAAGCATTTCAGAACCAGGATCAATTGCGGTTACTAAAAAAATGATTATAGAAAATTACTCACATGTCATGCATATCTCATCTAATGTTGAAGGTAAAATAAATGATAAATTTGATGCTTTAGATGCCTTAATATTTTCTTTTCCAGCGGGTACTGTTAGTGGCGCTCCTAAAATTCGTGCTATGGAAATTATTGAAGAATTAGAAAAAACTAAACGTAGCTTTTATGCTGGTTGTGCCGGATATTTTTCAAGTAATGGCGACATGGAAACATGCATAATTGTTCGCTCTGCAGTAATAAAAAACAACAAAATTTATACTCAAGCCGGCGCCGGCGTTGTTTATGACTCCGTTCCAGAATTTGAATATCAGGAATGTTTAAACAAGGCTCAAGCACTATTTACCGCCTTTGCCAAAACCAACCCCATATATAATAACTCCTAGATATGAAAAAAATATTAACTCTAAAAATTCTTCAGTCCTGCCACTGTAGAAAAATCAGAAATTTTTGCGATATTATTAATAATCTAAATTTAAGAAATAGTGTAGTAATATTTTTTATTAACATTTTTTTTATTATCTCAAATACCTATGCCAATTCTGGTGCCATAAACTTTAAGGTCCGAAGCCCTGAAATTAAAATCAAATCCATGATTACTCAAGATCATGTTTTTAATGGCTTTGGTTGTAGTGGTAAAAATATTTCACCGCAGATAGTATGGCAAAAAGCACCTTATAACACCAAAAGTTTTGCAGTTAGTGTTTATGATCCCGACGCTCCAACTGGAAGTGGCTGGTGGCATTGGCTTTTGGTCAATATTCCAAAATCATACACAGAGCTACCTAGAGATTTTGGCAATAAAGATAGTTTTAAAATAAATGATGAAATAATTCAAATTCGCAATGATTTTGGAAGCTTTAAATATGGTGGCCCATGCCCTCCAAAAAATAGATCACATCGTTATATTTTTACTGTTTATGCTTTATCTGTAGAAAAATTAGACATTAATGAAAACAACAGTCCAGCCTATGTTGGATTTCTAATTAACCAAAATCTTATTGCTAAGTCAAACTTTGAAGCCATTTATAAAAGATAAAAGCTATCACAAATTTAATTTCTATTATCTTTTATGATTTTGGCAACTTCAGGCGGCATATAGTTTTCATCATGTTTAATCAACAATTCGTTTGCATAAAATTTATTAACACTCATTAAATACCCCTTAGCAACCACTCCCTGATTATCACGAAATAAATCTGGTAAAATTCCAGAATAAAAAATTTCTAAATTGTTTTGATAATCAGTAATCACAAATTCTGTTGCAAAATTATTAAGTTTTTTTATTGAGCCCTTCTTTACTAGACCACCTACCCTGATTGATCTCTTATCCAACAAAGAAGAATTGATTTCGCTTGGAGAATAAAAGAAAACAATATTATTGCGAAAATTAAATATTACAAAAACCAGTGCTGATATTGAAATTAAAAGAATTGAACTTATGAAAATTATTCTTTTTCTTTTGTAATTATTTTTCATTTTTTATTCTTGATTTTAAAACAAAAAATTTTTTTATGATAATCAAAGCTAAAAAAGTGAGACTAAAAACAGTTATAGCGTATGCAATATTTACATATAAGGAGTAATCATTCATAAAAAAACTTAATTTAAATTATTGATTTAAAGGTTATAAAGAATATAATACCATTTCTCATTTTAAAATGAATTCAAAATTACTTTAATGCCTAGATAGCTCAGTCGGTAGAGCAAAGGACTGAAAATCCTTGTGTCGGCGGTTCGATTCCGTCTCTAGGCACCATTACCACATCGCGAATCTCTCCTTAATAAATGAAAAAGATTTACATAAAATCGAAAGATGAAATGGGCAAACTTGCTTACAATATTGCTCAAGATTTTATCACTTCAAATTATAAGAATAAAGTAATTGCCTTACACGGAACACTCGGCGCTGGTAAAAGTTTTTTTGCTAAAAACTTTATTAATGCCTTAACCGATCAAGAAACTCAAGTATTGAGTCCAACCTTTAATTTGGTTTATTCTTATCAAACTAATTTAGGAGAAATATTCCACTTTGATTTATATCGCATTAAAAATACTAATGAACTAGAAAATATAGGATTCTTTGAAGCTATTAACAACAATTTAACTCTAATAGAATGGCCTAAAATTGCCGAAAAATTTTTGCCAAGAAATCATCTCGCCATTATCATTAATTGTGCCGATGATAGCGAAGCTAGAGAAGTTGAAATTTTATATTTATGAATCAAATTTTTAAATTTATAGTTAATGACGAAGAGACAGATCTCAGAATCGATAAATTCTTAGCAATAAAATTTCATGAATTAAAACCAGAAATTACTCGTAGTAAAATTCAAAACATTATCAAAGAAGGTTTAATAAGAGATCAGAACGGCAATATAATTAATGATTGCTCTTACAGGGTAAAAATTAATCAAGAAATTAATGTATCCATACCCAAACCAAAGAATCTTAATCTTGTTGCTAAAAAAATTGACTTTGAAATAATTTATGAAGATGAAGATTTAATTGTTATCAACAAGCCCGACAATCTAACAGTTCATCCAGGTTCTGGTAATAATGAAAATACCTTAGTTAACGCTCTACTTTTTTCGCATCAAAATAAATTGTCAACAATAAATGGCGAGTTTCGACCGGGAATAGTTCATCGTTTAGATAAAGATACTAGCGGACTTATGTTGGTTGCAAAAAACGATCTTACTCACCAAATCTTAAGTAATATGCTAAAAGAAAGAATTATCAAAAGATCTTATTTAGCTTTTATATATGGCGTTATGGAACCAAAGAAAGGGGTAATTCATGGCCATATTATTCGCAATCGCCACAATAGACTTAAAATGTCTGTTACCAAAAATACTGGACGAGTTGCAATAACTAATTATCAAACTAAAGAGATATTCTTGAATGGCTTTTGTAGCCTTATAGAATGCACCCTAGAAACTGGACGCACTCATCAAATAAGAGCTCATCTTGAATATCAAAAGCACTCTTTAATTGGTGATCAACTATATAACTCTTGTCAAAAAAATGTTCCTAATAACGCTTCCGAAAAATTAAAAAATTTCTTAAAAAGATTTACGAGGCAAGCATTGCACTCATACAAAATATCATTTGAACACCCCAGAACAAAAAAAGAAATTAGTTTTGAAATTCCTTTACCATCTGATTTACAAACGTTACAAAAGCATTTAGAAAATGGATGATAAAGTTTTAATTATATCAGGAGCAACAGCTTGTGGTAAGTCTGATCTCGCTATGAAAATAGCCGAAGAAAAAGATATCGCCATAATAAATGCTGATTCTTTACAAATATACGAAGGGCTTCCAATTCTTTCTTCGCAACCATCAAATATAGATCAAATAAAAGTTAATCATTATCTATATTCATATTTAAAGCCCGATCAATCTTGTTCTGTTGCCATTTGGCTCAATTTGGTTAATCAAAAAATTGAGGAAATTAAAGAAGCCAAAAAAATACCAGTAATTGTTGGAGGCACAGGATTATATATTGCAAAGCTTATTGATGGTATTAATGAAATACCGCAAATAAGCTTGATTAATAAAGAATTAGCCAAAAGTTTATTTAGCGAGCTTGGCAAAGAAAAATTTGCAAAAAAATTTTTACTAACAGAAAAATTAGACAAACAGAGATTAATCAGAAGTGCCGAAGTTATTTTAGAAACTGGTAAGAATATTGATTTCTGGCAACAGCAACCTAAGAAAAGAATTTTACTTGATAATAGTTTTATACATTTAAATCTTAATCCTAGTCGAGAAATTATATATAATAATTGCAATCAAAGATTTATTAAAATGCTTGATAAAGGGGTAATTAACGAGGTCAAAAATTTAAATGAAAAAATTCCAGAAAATTCTCAAATTGGCAAAACCATCGGTTTTTATGAAATAGTTGATTTTATAAACAAAAAAATTTCTTTTGAAGAGATGAAAAGTATGATCACTAAAAAAACTAGAAATTATGCCAAGCGACAACTAACATGGTTTCGTCATCAATTTAAAGAAATATTATTTTTTTCAAATGATCAAGAAATCATTAAATTTATTAAACAACTATGAATTTTAGAGATGAAGGTTTAATTCTTAATATTAAAAATTACAGCGAAAATTCAGCGATAATAAAAATTCTTTCAAAAAGCCACGGCATCTACAGAGGATTTATAAAAAATTCAAAATCAAAAAAATTCAATTCAATTATTCAAATAAGCAATTTAGTTTCCTTTGAATTCAAAAACAGAATTGAGGAAAATCTTGGAAGCTTTACTAATATTGACTTAATTGAATCAAAAATATCAAAATTTATTTTCGAAAAAATAAAATTAGACTGCATACAATCATTATTATCAATAATTAATGATCTTTTTTTGGAAAGAGAAAATTTATCACAATTATTTGAAAAACTAAATGATTTCATAAATAAAATTAGTAATCAAAAAATTAGTCAAAATGAAATTATTGCTAATTATATTAAATTGGAAATTTTTATTTTAAGCAATCTTGGCTACGGCCTTGACCTTAGCTCATGCGTGGTAACCAATTCAAAAATTGATTTAGCTTTTGTATCACCAAAATCAGCAAGAGCAGTTTCCTTTAATGTTGGAAAAAATTATGCCAATAAATTGTTAAAACTGCCACAATTCTTAATATCAGAACATATTGAGCCAGATTATCTTAGCTTGCTAGATGGGTTAAAATTAACAGAATTTTTTATAGAAAAATTTTTAATTTCTGAAAAAAATTTCTACAATTCAAAACAATATCTATTTTATCGCAACAATATTAGAGATAAGATAACAGTATCTCCTATAAGCAATCAATTAGAAATTGATTAAAGAATCATCTTACCAAATAAATCAACTACATTTATTTTTTTACCAAACAATAAGCAAAGATAAGCCGAGCAACATATTGCTGGCGCAAAAGGAAAAGTATCATCTTTTTTTAACTTCTGCCAAGCCAAGCCAAATATAACACCAATAAGTCCTGAAATTAAATTAAAAGTTAAAAATAATTTTATTCCAAGCATAAAACCCGATACAAAAAAGAATTTAATATCATCAATGCCAATTGCCTCAATTCCAGCACCATAATAGAAAAATAACCACAATCCAACCCCAAAACCAGCATATAAAAAAGCTGATTGTAGATGATTAAAAAACTGCCCACTTTTTGAATCAATAAATAAAAGAATTACTGATAAAAAGAATAAAAAATACTGACTGGAATTTGGAATAAAATAATGTTCCAAATCAGTAATTATCATAAACATTAGATTGGTAAAAATTGCTAAATAAATTATAGTCTTTAAATCTAATTTTGATTCACAAACAAAAAATGTTAGTAAAAATCCAATCAAAAAACTTAACTCAATTAATGGATAACGTATTGAAATTTTTGAATTACAATAGCTACATTTGCCTTTCTGAAATATCCAAGAAAAAATTGGTATCAAATTTTTTATACTAAGCACTTTATTGCAAATAACGCATATCGATCTTTTACAAAATATCGATTTATTATTAGCAATTCTGTAGCTTAAAAAACTTATGTTACTTCCAATAGCAACACTTAATATTGCTATTAAAAAAATTTGATAATGATAATTTAATTGTGAAAAAAATTGCATAAATAGAAAAAATAATTTAAAAAAGTTAGAAATTTATTTAAAACAAAACAATGAAATCGCTATTTAACTTTAAAATATTATTAATTCTAATAATTAGCACTGTTTTCTTAAGCGCCTGTTCACAAAAAGCAGTGAGAGTTATTGATAAAAAAAACAGGGTATACAATAAAAAAAATATTAATTCAAATAAATATCAACAACAAAAAACTCCCAAAAGCAAAGAAATTACTGTTAAACAAGGAGAAACTTTATATTCAATCGCCAGAGAGCACAATATACCAGCTAATGAAATTGCTAAATATAATAAATTATCCGAACCATTTACTTTAAAAAAAGGTGACCTATTAACAATTCCAGCTTCACTATTTCATGAAGTAAAAGAAGGTGAAACGCTTTACTCAATTTCCAAAAATTACAATAAAAAAGCGGAAGAAATAGCTCAGTTAAACAAACTATCTATTCCATATTTTGTTAAAAAAGGAGACAAAATAAAAATAATAAGTGACAGTTCTGAAATAAAAAACACTAAAGAAGAAAATTATCTAAAATCTCAGCCAGAGATAGTTAAAAATTCAAATAACGAAAAAAATATCGAAACAATTAAAAATAATGAACCAATAAACACCGCAAATAATTATCAAGCTGAAAATAATCAAAAAATAAATTTAGAACCAGAAACAAAAGAACAACCAATCAAAAAGGCAGAACAAGAAGTTATTGCCGACAAATCAAATAGCTTTATTTGGCCAGTTAAGGGAAAGATAATATCAAAATTTGGCCCCAAAGATGGAGGTTTGTTTAATGATGGTATAAATATAAAAGCTAAAGATGGTGATTTCGTTTTATCAACTGAAGATGGAGTTGTAGCCTATGTTGGCAATGAATTAAAGGGCTATGGAAACTTAATAATTTTAAAACATGCTGGTGGCTGGATTTCTGCTTATGGCCATCTTAAAAAGACTAATGTTACCAAAGGAGAGAGAGTAAAAAAGTCTCATAAAATTGCCCTGATTGGATCTTCAGGAAAAGTTAATTCTTCGCAATTATATTTTAGTTTAAGAAAAGGAAGAGATGCTGTAAATCCCGAAAATTACTTAAATAAAAATAATTAATTTACAAAATAAATGTTATTGAAAAAATATTTTGATTTATTAGATTTCTAATACCAAATATTTATCTTTAAATCAAAATTTTTTATATCGGTTAATTTTAAAATTAAAATGGTATGATGCCATCTTCAAAAACCTAAATTATTTATTAAAAAATTTGTTAAAATTATACAAATTTATTTTTTATTTTAATTTTTATAAAAACTCTTTGCTATTTTATTTCATAAAATATTAATTTTAAAAAATTCAAATTCTAATTTGATGTCAGAAAAAGTTAAAATAATTTTTATTTCAAAAGGAGAAAAAAAAGAATTCATGGTTCCAATAGGAACAACAGTTCTTGAAGCGGCGCACAATAATAATATAGATTTAGAGGGCGCTTGCGAAGGATCACTTGCTTGCTCAACATGTCATGTTATTGTTGATAAAAAATTTTATGACATCTTAAAATCTCCAAGTGAAGATGAAGAAGATATGCTTGATCTGGCTTTCGGATTAACGCCAACTTCTCGCTTAGGCTGTCAAATTACAATGACAAAAGAATTAGACGGACTCACCCTTATTGTTCCGCAAGAAACTAGAAATATATCAATCAACAACTAAAAAATATGAACAAAAAAATAATCATAAAAATCGCTATAATCATAGTGGTATTAATCGCCTCTTATGCTGGCTTTTGGTTCTTCACTACCAGTCAAGCAGAAAAGAAGATACAAAAATTTGTTTCAGAAAATAGTTCAAATATTAGCGCTACAGAGTTATCGGTAAGTGGCTTTCCGATGCTTCAAAAAATCATCTTAAAAGATGTTAAATTCACAATTCCAAATCAGTTGCTTAATAAAAAAACAGTAACAATCAAAGAAGTAAGTCTAAAATCAGGAATATTCTCATCTGATTTTATCGTAAATATTGATCAAGTTTCTATTCAAGATAATGATGGTAACACTGCCAATGTTGAATTTAGTAAAGATCCTGAAATCTCCCTCTCAATAACTAACGATATGATTGGTAAAGTAAACTACCAAGATAGCGGTTACAGAATAATTGATAACTCTAAAAACACTATATACTCATCTTCTGGCTCAAATCTTGTAATAGAAAGCTCTAAAGATGAATCAAACAAAATAACCATCAAAATAACTGCCAATATAAAAGAAATAGAAGGTTATGGCCTATCAGAAGTCTATAAGTATGGTATGGAAGAAAAAATTATTGAAAAAATTAAAACAGAAGGCTTCAAACTACAAAATAAAGAAATAACTACAGAAACTTCTCAGGATCCACTAAACCCTGCAAATCCTATAGTTGCGCAAAACACTTTAAATCAACCTCAAGAAATCACTCCTTCTTTACAACAAGTAGGTGATAATTCAAATGTTATCAATAATACAAACGAATCGAGTGAATCTCAAAACAATATCAAAACTGCTGAAATTCCTAGCACAATAAATGACACAACAATTGTTAAAAGCAATTTTGTTCTTGATCTAGAATATTCCCTAACACCATCTGAAAGTAGTGATAACGCTAAAACAGCTACATCAGAAAACTCTACACCTCAATCTCCAGAAGTACCAGCTCTAGATGTTGAAAGTAAAGATATTCAATACATTAAAACATTTAAGATCAATAATTTAGAGTTTTCGAATCCTCTATATAAAATCAATATTAGTGGTGAACTTAAAAATCTTGTTGATGACAACTATCTATCAGGCGGTTTATCTATTAAAATAGACAAATTTGACTCTCTGTTATCACAATTGACAAATCTATTCGCTCAGCTACATGATCAAAAAAAAGAGGAATCTTCTAAAAATGAATCCAAATTAGAAGCTCCTTACAGTCAAATATACTCAGACTTTTTGGACAGAGTTTCAAAAAACATAATTGCAGTTGCTAAAGAAATTGCCAGCAAAAACGCTGTAACTAAGGCAGAAATAGCTGAGCTCGATATTAGAAGAGAAAAAAATCTTGATTTTGTTATAAACGAAACTTCTATTAAAGAAATTTTAGAAAAGTTCTAAATTAACCAATTTTTAACTTTTAATTAAGTTAAAATAACAAATAGCTTATGTTAGCTTGAATAATAATACCCCTTCAAATCCAATTAAGAAATTAACAAATAAAACTTGCCTTACGATATCACAAATTATCAACAAAGCCACCAAAACCCTAAAAGATAGTAATATTGACAATCCAAAACTAGAATCAATATTACTTCTTTCTTATCTCACCTCTTTTTCGAAAGAAAAAATTATTTTTTATCCAGAAAATCTAATCAGCAAGACAGTTGAAAAAAAATTCTTTAATCTTGTTGATCGCAGAAAAAAGCACGAACCGATTTCTCATTTAATAAAAAAGAGGGAATTCTATAACTTAGAATTTATTGTTAATAGTAAAGTTTTAGATCCTCGCCCCGATTCTGAAACTTTAATTACCGCAATATCAAATAAATTTTTAAAAGACAAAAATCTGAAAATATTGGATCTTGGCACTGGATCTGGATGCTTAATAATAACTCTATTAAAAATTTTTAAATCTTGGCGTGGTCTCGCAATTGATATTAGTTACGAAGCTTTAAATGTTGCTAAAAAAAATTCAATTAAACATAGGGTTAATTCGAGATTAAAAATCAAAAAATCTGATCTATTTTCTAATCTCAACAACAGAATGAAATTCGATATAATAATATCAAATCCTCCCTATATACCATCTTTTGAGATAAAAAATTTACAACCTGAGGTAGCGATATATGAACCAAATCTTGCCTTAGATGGTGGAGATGATGGTCTAGATTTTTATCGAAAAATAGCTTACAATATAAAAAAATTTTTAAAAAAAAATGGTAGTGTTTTTTTAGAAATAGGAATTAATCAAGAAGAAGATGTAATTAAGATTTTTGAAAAATTTGATTTTTATCATATTAATTATTATAAGGACTTAAGCGGAACAATACGCTGTCTAGAATTTAAGTATAATTGAAATGTTAGTAATAAAATCTATACCCTCAATAAAAGAAGTTATTAAAAAAGAAAAAAACAATAGTAAGAAAATTGCTTTTGTTCCAACAATGGGAGCGCTTCATGATGGCCATTTATCATTAATAACTCAAGCAAAAAAATATGCAGATATTGTAATAGTAAGTATTTTTATAAATAAGTTTCAATTCAATGATATCAAAGACTTTGAAAATTATCCAAGACAAATTGATCTTGATTTAGAAAAATTAAAAAAAACAAAAGCCGACTACATTTTTATACCACCACAGGAAGAGATTTTTAAAAATGATTTATCTTTCAAAATTGTGCCAACTAAAATTCATAAATGCTTGTGTGGTAATTTTAGAGAGGGTCATTTTGAGGGAGTGGCAATTATAATTACAAAATTTTTTAACTTAATTAAGCCAGATTTTGCTTTATTTGGAGAAAAAGATTTCCAACAATTATTGATTGTTAAAAAACTGGTTGAAGATTTAAATTTTGACATAACAATAATTGGTTGCGAAACCGTCAGAGAAAGCAGTGGATTAGCAATGTCTTCAAGAAATAATAGACTCTCTGATAATTCTAAAACAAAAGCATCTAATATCTTTAGAATTTTATGTGAAATAAAAAATAATCCATTTTTAATTGAAGCTAAAAAAGAAGAATTATTAAAAATTGGATTTGAAAAAATAGATTATTTAGAAATTCGTGATGAAAATAATCTAGAATTGATCACAAATTTTAATTCTAACTTTTATGGCAGGATATTTATTGCAGTTTTTTTAGATGGAATTAGGCTTATAGATAACTTACCGATTAAGTCCATAAATATTAGTTAAATTTGACCTTTCAAAAAAATATTTTCTAATAATTAAAATAAAAAATAAAATGATTTACATAATTCTCAGCAATGTTGGTATGGCACTAATGATGTTAGTGATTTATTTGAGATATTCTCATTTTAGAATATCATCTTTAGCAGATATAAAGCAGCTTCAAAAGAAAAGCGACACAAAATCAGAAGAAATTAAAATGCTCAATGAAAAACTGTTCCAAACTACTAAAATAGATAATGATAAAATTCAATTATTAATGGCTGAAATTGATGGACTTAGAAAAGAAAAGGAAAATGAAATTAAGCTTAGACTTACTGCCGAAAAGCAAATTGAAGGCTTAATGCAAAAAAATCAAGATATAGAAAAAAAATCTCAAGAAATTGCTGTTTTACAGGAAACATTCGCTAAAGAATCAAAAGACACTATGTATAAAATTGGCAATGATCTATTCAAAAAATTAAACGATAGTTATAAACAAGAAGTTGAGACCAATAAAAATCTGATTGGAAGAATTTCCAAATCTATTACAGAAATGGTGGAGAAAATATCTTTTGGAGGATTAGCTGGATCAAAAATAGCCAAGAAAAAGGCATTAATTGCACAAAAACTATCCGAAAAAGATGAAAAAAGTCCAGATAAAGATAAAAAAGAAGATAATAAAACGGAGCAATTAAATACAGCAGAAGTTTCCGAAGTTGAAGACCCATCAAAAAAACTAGTATCCGATTTAATAGATACCATGAAGGCAAGTGGTCATATGGCTAATAAAGACTACTTTCTACCAAGCAACTTTGATGAACAAAAAGCAAAATTATTGCTATGCGAAGTTGCCTTTGTTGGCAAAGGAAAGCTTAGTATTATTGATTTTAAAGCCTGTAAGATTCTAGCTGAATATGAATCTCTTCAACAAAAAGACAAAAATGTAGCCCAAGATCACCTTAAGCAAAAACTTGATAAATACTTAGCCTATCTAAACAACCCTAAATATAAAGATACTATCAACAAAGTAATGTCATCTACCAAAACAAAATATGAAAAAGTTGGCATAATAATTGCCCTACCCTCCAAGAAAGAAATTCAGGCTATGAAAGAGATACGCTACTACGAAAAAGCTTCACAGCTTGGAATTGAAGTTCATGATTTTGACGGCGTTAATAATGTAGTAATATAGTCTTATGAACGAAAAATTACCTAAAATTGTCTGTAAAAAACCTTATCAAGTTAACGTTGAGGCTGGGAAAAAATATTCTTGGTGCTCATGCGGACTCTCTGCAAATCAGCCATTTTGCGACGGCGCCCACAAAAACTTTAAAAATCCCGACGGAACCAGTATAATGAAATCATTATCTTACGTAGCTGAAAAAAGTGGTACTATTAACTTTTGTGGCTGTAAACATAGTAAAAATGGCGCTTTATGTGATGGCTCTCATCTATCTATAAAAGATGAATAACAACGACAATCTTAAACGAGAAAAAAATAGCAAAATAATAAAATTATTTGCGCTAATTCCTTATTTTAAACCTTACAAAATAGAGCTGTTTTTTGCTTTAATATCACTTCTTATAACCGCCTTGATGGTATTATTTTTTGGTAAAGCAATAAAATATCTTATTGATTATGGTTTTGCAAAAAATGATCATTTATCGCTGTATTTGGTAATTATCATTTTTATAGTTGCGGTAGCGATAATGGCTATCGCCGGCTATTACCGATCATCATTGATAAATTCTGCATCTGAAAAGGTTATTGCTGATTTACGAAAAAAAGTTTATGATCATATAATAAGAGTATCGGCCGAATTCTTTGAGATCACTAAAACTGGCGATGTAATATCGAGATTAACTGTTGATACCGCAGTACTTTATAATATCTTTAGCAACACCATATCATTTTTTTTACGCAATATTTTATTATTTTTTGGTGGTATAATATTTTTATTTCTAACTAGTTTTAAACTAAGTTTAATATCATTAATACTTATAACATTCGCAACTAGCCCTATATTTATTATGGGCAGAAAAGTAAAATTGCTATCATATCAAACACAAACAGCCTTATCCTCAATTTCATCACATATCGAAGAATCAATTAATGGCATAAAGACTATTCAATCATATTTGTGCGAAGAAAAAGAGATAAAGAATTTTTCTGATTTTGTTGAATCAAACTTAAAAATTTCCTTAGAAAAAATTAAAGTTAAATCTTTAATGATTGCTATTGTTATAACAATAGCTTTTGGATCAATTGCTTTAATAATACTCATTGGTGGTAGCGACGTATTAAACAAAAAAATTACTTCAGGTGAATTATCTTCTTTCATTTTTTATTCCATAATCTCAGCAACTTCTTTGGTTTCATTAAGTCAAATCGCCGGACAATTACAAAGCGCGTCCGCTTCGGCATCAAGAATTCTTGAATTGTTAGAAATATCTTCTCCAGTAAGAGAAATAAGCAATCCTCAGCCCTTTGCATCTTCCGATTCAATCGCTATAAAATTTGAAAATATAGGCTTTTCTTATCCTAGTCGAAAAGATTTTTTCATTTTGAATAATTTTGATTTAGAGATAAAGCAAGGAGAGAAAATTGCCATAGTTGGTTCAAGTGGCTCTGGAAAAAGTACCATACTACAACTACTATTAAGATTTTATGATGTCAACTCAGGAATCATAAGCATAAATGACCGCGATATAAAATCATTATCATTATCAGATTTACGCAAAAACTTTGGCTATATTTCTCAAGATTGCTTCATATTTTCTGGTACAATTTTTGAAAATATTGCTTACTTTGATAATTCAATTAGCAAAGAATCTGTTGAAAAGATAATTCAGGATAATCCAGCACTAGATTTTATAAATAGTTTGCCCAACCAAATTGATAGCTTTGTTGGTGAAAAAGGTATAAAATTATCAGGCGGTGAACGCCAAAGAATAGCTATTGCTCGAGCAATATTAAAAAATTCTCCTATTTTGTTATTAGATGAAGCAACTTCTGCGCTAGATAATCAAAACGAAAAATCAATTAATAATGCCATATTGGATTTCGCTAAAAATAAAACCGTTATAACTATTGCCCATAAGCTTTCATCAATTATCAACGCTGAAAAAATTTTATTTATAAAAGATGGCAAAATTGCTGAATACGGTTCGCATCATGATTTAATTAAACAAAACGGATTATATAGAAAAATGTATGAGGCTGAATTATTTGATTTAAAATGATGCTATATCATTTCCCGAATTAAATGCCATATTTAATACCAAATCCCATCTTTAAATAAAATTATACAAAATATCTTTACAAGTTATGCTAAAGCAACGATAAGATTTTTACCAGTCGTGCTAACGCAAGCGACACGATTTTTGTGATAAAAATCTTTAAAAAATGAAGCTGTATATCCATACAGCTGAGGCTTTTTGAAGATTTTTTTACCAAAAATATGAAGTTAGAATTTGAATATCCTATTGAATATTTAAAGAT
>CAMASZ010000010.1 GCA_945861125.1 Rickettsia typhi
CGCTCGCGTTAGCGCGACTAAATAAAAAGTTTCGCTCGCGTTAGCGCGACTAAATAAAAAGTTTCGCTCGCGTTAGCACGACTGAATAAAAAGTTTCGCTCGCGTTAGCACGACTGAATAAAAAGTTTCGCTCGCGTTAGCACGACTGAAAAAAATTTACTGGTCGAGAACAAAGAGGAATTTTTTTATTAATAATAAATTTATCAATTAAAATAGGGCTTAAAATTAAAGTAGAAATAGTTGAACTAATAATTCCACCAATAACAGTTATTGCCATTGGCTGCTGAACCTCAGCTCCGATCCCATCACCAAAAGCCATTGGTAAAAAACCCAAACTTGCAACAGTGGCTGTCATTAAAATTGGTCTTAAACGAGAAATACACGTTGCACGAATATCAAAATTTATTTTAAAAGTATTAATTAAAATTATTGAATTTAAAAGACTAATTCCAATTAAGGCAATAAATCCAATATAAACAGAAATAGTTATTGGAATTTGACATAGTGCCAATAAAAAAATTCCTCCGCTAAGGCCAAAAGGTATAGAAGAGAATATTATCAATACTTTATAAGGATTCCCAAAAACTTTAAATAACATTAATCCAATCAATAAAATCAAGATTGGGATTACTGCAATAATTTGCCTTTTAGCATTGTTAAAATTTTTAAATCTACCACTCCACTCAATACCATATCCATCTGGTAAAATATTATTTTTTACAATTATTTTTTCTGCTTTTGTAATAAATTCTTCATAATTAGTGTTTTTTAAATAAAGAGATATACTTGAATATCTTTTACCAAAAAATCTTGGAATTGAAGTTATATCTTCGCTTTCTTGCAATTGACTTATATTTTTTAGTGAAAAGCTTCCGCCATCATTAACACTGATTGGCATATTAGAAATTGAATCAATATTGTTGCGACTTACTTCATTTAGATGTAAAACGATTCCAATTGGAAATGCTGTTTCATAAAAATTTCCAACTTTTACGCCAATCATAGAATTTTTAAAATCATTATTTAAATCAGAAATAGTTACTTGATAACGAGCAATTTTTTCATAATTTGGAACTATATTTACAAAAAAACCTTTACGAATTGAATTTATAAAATCTTGTTTTACTGACTTTACTTGTGAATCTTTGGATAATAAATCTTCTATTTTTGAGCTAATTAGAATTAATGAATTTAAATCATCACCAAAAACTTTTAGCGATAAATCAGCTCTACTTCCTTCAAGCATCTCATTAAAACGCATCTTAATTGGCTGTAATTCACTTATATCGCAATTTAAACAATCTTTTAAAAAATCATCTTTAATTTTTATATAAAGATTGCTACCGATTTTTTTGGCTGATCTTTTATATTCATCTTTGAGAATTACAAAAACATCGGCAGAATTTTGTGGCATTAAATCAAGTCCAGCTTGTGATATTCCTATTCTAGAAAAAACTTTTGCAACCTCTTTTTCATTTGTAATTTTACTTTCGAGAGTAGAAATAATTTCGCCAGTTTTACTAAGGCTAGTTCTATCTGGCGCAGTTATTGTATAAACAATATCTCCTTCATTTAAATCAGGCAAGAAGTCGGATGACATAAAGAAAAATACTATTAAAGAAAAAATAAAAAGTATTGCACAAAAAATAATTGTTTGTGTTTTTTTTCTTAAAGATAAATCAAGAATTTTGATATAGTTACTCTTAACTTTTTCAAAAAAAATATTTTGGTGATGAACATTTTCTTTAATGAAAAAAAAAGCTAAAATTGGCATTAAAATGAAAGCTACAAAAATACTAGCTAGTATTGCAATTATTACATTTATAGCCATTGGTTTAAATGTTTTTCCTTCAATTCCACTGAACATCAAAATTGGCACATAGACTATAGCAATAATTACAATTCCAAGTAGCAATGGTCCAAAAACTTGTGAAGAAAGTTTGGCTATTTTTTCTTTTTTTTCCTCTAAATTTCTAGAAAACACTAAGTTAGCAACAATATATTCAACCAATACAACCGAAGAATCAACAAGCAATCCAAAATCGATAGCACCAAGACTCATCAAATTTGCTGAAATACCAAAAATTTTCATGCAAATTGCTAAAATAAAAATACAAAACGGCAAACATAATGCAACAATCAAACCAAGACGCAAATTTCCAAGCAATAAAAATAGCACTCCAATTACTAGCAAAATTCCTTCAAATAGATTTTTAGTCACAGTTTTAATTGTAGAGTCTATTAAAAATTGGCGACTATAAAGAATTTCTATTTTAACATCTTTATTATCATTATTCCATTTTTGAATTGCTTTATTTACATTGAGCAAAACTTCTTTGGCATTATCTCCGGATTGTAACATTACGGTTCCAATTACAGCTTCTTTTCCATTATAACTTCCAATTCCAAGACGCTGCGAATGTTCTTGCCTAACTTCAACAACATGCTTCAGGGGAAGAGCCTTGCCATTATAGTCAATTTTCACAGCCATATTCATAACATCATCAAAACTTTTGATGTTAGAAAAAGTACGCACAATTTTTTGATCACCATTTCTTTCAATATAACCTCCGCCAAAATTTTCACCAATTGTTTGAATCTTTTCAATCAATTTTTGTGGAGTTAAACCGTATGATAAAATTTTTTGTGAATTTATATTAAGATGAAGCTCGCGTTCAAAACCACCAATTGTGTCAACTTCCGCTACTCCACTTACTTTTTTTAATTCGCGCGCAATTTCAAATTGCTGGACAGTTCTAAGCTCCATCAGATCATTTGAATCATCTTTATTAAAAACACGGTAAAGAATAATTTCCCCAATTCCTGTTGTAAGTGGGGCAATTTGTGGCTTTAATTCTGATGGAATTTGATCACCAATTGCTGATATTCTTTGTAAAACCTGATTTCTAGCAAAATGAATATCAACATCTTCATCAAAAACAAGAATTATCTGCGAAAGACCAAATTTAGAAACTGAACGCATCTCGATTAAACCATAAATTCCATAAAGTTGCGATTCAATTGGATAAGTAACTGCTTTTTCAATTTTAAGAGGTTCCATTCCAAAAGTTTTGGTGTTCACTATAACTTGTTTATTTGTAATATCGGGAATTGCATCAATTTTAATTTCTTTGATAGAATAAAATCCAAATAAAGCAATAAAACCAAAAAGGAAACACACATACCAACGTACTTCTATAATTTTGTTAAAAAAAATCTCGCTTTTAGTTTTCATTTTTAGGAATAATAAAATTTCCAACAGCAATCATTAAATTTGCATATGAAGTAGCCAATTGAGACTGAGCATCAAGTGCGGCGTTGATTGAATTATATTCCTGTGCATCTAGTTCAATATAAGTTATAAAATCAAGAACACCTTTTTTAAAATCATCATTGGCTTGATTTAGAAAATTAATACTTTTATCGATAGCAGAAATTGGAAAATTTTTTGCTATTTTCAGTGATATTTCATATTCATTAGCATCACTAATTATTCCATTAATTATTTGACTTTGCTTGAATTCTAATTCATATTGTTGTGCCTTTATTTTTGAATCTGTAGCAATAATTTTTTCTTGATTTCTATTAATCAAAGGAATTGAAATTGAAGCATCAAAATTTGTTATAGTTGAATTTTTCCCAATTCCCGAGTTAGAGGAATTATTTTGTTTTGAGATTGAAAGATTAATATCTGGCATTTGTTCAATTTTAGCAAAAGCTGACTCTGATTTATATTTTTCAATTAAAAATTTTTGCTCTTTTAAAATAAGATTATTTGTTAAAGCTTCTTCAATAAAATATTTTTTCCCTTTATAAGAGATTTTATCGAGCCATTCTAGATAAATATTTTGCGGTTTCGTTTCAAGATTAAGATAAACATTGATACGATTCCATGTTTGTAAGGCCTGATTTTCGTAGATAACCAAATCTCTTTCTATCAAATTTATTTTATTTTTAGTTATTCTACCTTGTGCACGTTTGGTTGGAGAGTTTAGAATAATTGCATTTAAATATTTATCAATTAATGAAAGTCTTGTTAGTCTTTTTTTTGTTAATTCGATTTTTTTTTCTAAAACTTTATATTGATAAATCAGGCTAAAAACCTCAGCTTTAACTAAAAGCGCAACATTAATTCTATTCATTTCAAAAGCTTTAAAATAAGCTTCTTCAGCATTATATTTGTTTTTTAATTTACCAAAGAAAGGTATAGTTTGACTGAAACCAAAACCATTTTGTGAATTAGAAGAACTATTAATCGTTATAACAGGATTTTGCCAATATTTCTGTTGATTAGCAAAATGTTTTTGTGACAAAGCTTGATAATCTGCTATTTTAATATTAGAGCTATTTTTTTCAGCAATTTCAAGAAGTGAGTAAATATTATAATCTTCAGCAAAAGCTTCTGAAAAAACAGTAAAAAATATTATAAATAAACCAAATGTTTTAATTATATTTTTTACTAACATCGTAAATTATTTTAATTAAAGTTTGATTATTAATTAATTAAACTTAAAAAATTGCCAAACATTTTTTTAATAAACTATATCTTGTATTACTTGCCTAGTTTTGTTCTCAAGATCTAAAACAGTACCATCATTGTATATAACATAATCGGATTTCTTAATTCTTTCAGTATCGCTTATTTGTTTATCTTTTAATATTAAAAATTTTTTTGTTATCTGTTCAATAGCTTTTTGGTCATTATTATTTATTAGAGATCTTTTTATAAAGCGCTGTAGACGATTTTCTTCACTAGCAATAATAGCAATAATTTTATCAGTTTTATAATGATTTGTTTCGATTAAAAGTGGAATATTAGCAACAACAATTTCTTCGTGTTTTTCTAAGTTTTCTTGCAAGAATTTTTGATAAAAATTTCTAATAATTGGATGAATAATAGATTCTAATATCTTAATTTTTTCAGGCTGTTTTAAAATAATTTTACTAAGAATTTTGCGATCAATTATTTTGCCATCAAAAGCCTCGGTAAATTCTTGTGATAATTGCATGATGACACTTTGATTATAAAGATATAAATCATGCACAATCTCATCAGCATCAAAAACTTGAAATCCCAACTCTTTAATTATTTTTGCTACAGAGTTTTTACCAGACGCAATACCTCCACTTAAACCTATTATTTTCATTAAATAAATTATTCTAATTCATGAGGAATTTTGATATTATAAAACTTCAGATTTTGCTGTAATTTTAATTTTAATTTTTTTAAATTTTCTACAGAGTCAGCTTCGCATCTAGCAACCAAAGCAGATTGAGTATTAGAAGCACGAATTAACCACCAACCGAATTCTTCATTAACCCTTATTCCATCTATATCATTAAAATTATGATTAGATGAAATTAGATCTTGTTTAATTTTTTTAATAATCTGAAATTTTTCTTCTTCTAAACATTCTATTCTTATTTCTGAAGTAAAGTAAGTTTTAGGAATTTGTTTTCTCATTTCAGATAGAGATTGATCAGATTTAAAAACTATCTCGATTAATCTAATTGCAGAATAAAGGCCGTCATCAAAGCCATAATATTTATCAGCAAAAAATATATGTCCAGACATTTCACCTGCTAATATTGACTTTGATTCTCTCATCTTGGCCTTAATTAATGAATGTCCAGTTTTCCAAATTATTGGCTGTCCACCGGCTTTTTTTATTTCATCAAATAATATGTTGCTTGCTTTAACATCAGCAATAATTTTTTGATTGGGATTTTCTGATAAAATATCGCGTGAAAATAATATCATTAATTGATCTCCCCAAATAATTTCACCCTGCCCATCAACAACGCCAATACGATCACCATCGCCATCAAAAGCAACCCCTAAATCACAATTATTTTCTTTTACCACTTTTATTAAGTCTTGTAAATTCTTTTCAACAGTTGGATCGGGATGATGATTGGGAAAATTGCCATCAATATCATTAAACAATAGAATATGCTCAGCATTGATTCTTTGAGTAAGCATAGTCATAACTTCGCCAGCTGAGCCATTTCCTGCATCCCATGCTATTTTGATTTTCTTAATAGGTTTGATTAATTCATCAACTTCATCTAGTAATTCACTTTCACTTTTTTGTAGCGAGCATTCTGATAAGATTCTGTTAACATAAACCTGCTTCACATTAACTTCTTTTAACTCGCCCTCTCCTTCATAAAATTTTCCAAACTCTGCTATTTTAGACAAATTTAAAATATCATCTCCAAAAAAATCAACATCTTTAACCATAAATTTAAAACCATTATGATGAGAAGGATTGTGAGAACCCGTAACCATAATTCCAGCATGACACTCAAGATGATAAACTGAAAAATAAAGCATTGGTGTTGGACCAATTCCAATATCAAATACATTCAAGCCACTAAATTTTAAACCCTGAATTAATCTTTCCTTGAGAATTGGTGAACTTAAACGACCATCACATGCGATGGCAACATTTTTTTTATTATTGGCAATTAAGTAAGAAGCGAATGCTTTTCCTATGAAGTAAGCATCATTATCAAATAGAGTTTCATTATAAATACCTCTAATATCGTAAGCACGAAAAATTGAATTATTGAATTTGTGATTCATAACTGATTTATTTTGCCGTTATTTGGGGAAGAAGGAGATGCATATCTTTTTTTCTCCATTCTACCAGCTAAAAAAGCCATTCTTCCAGCTTTTATAGCTAAATTCATAGCTTGCGCCATAGCAACAGGATTTTTAGCTTGAGCAATTGCGGTATTCATCAACACTCCGTCACACCCTATTTCCATAGCTATTGCAGCATCGGAAGCGGTACCAACTCCAGCATCAACTAGTACAGGAACTTTTGACTGCTCAACAATAAATTCGATATTTAATCTATTTTGAATACCCAAACCAGAACCTATTGGAGCAGCCAGTGGCATAATTGCGCAACAACCAATATCTTCTAATTCTTTAGCAACAATTGGATCGTCAGAAGTATAAACCATAACCTCAAAACCATCTTTGATTAACATTTCTGCAGCCTTAATTGTTTGAATTACATGCGGATATAAAGTTTTTTCGTCAGCTAATACTTCCAATTTAACTAAATTCCATCCACCAGCTGATCTAGCTAATCTAAGAGTTCTAACTGCATCTTCGGCATTAAAACAACCAGCAGTATTTGGAAGATAAGTATATTTCTTAGGATCAATAAAATCTTGTAACATTGCTTCATTTTTTTTTTCAATGTTAACTCTTCTTAAAGCAACAGTTACAATTTCGGCACCAGAAGCTTCAATAGCTCTCGCTGTTTCATTAAAGTCTTTATACTTTCCAGTTCCAATCAACAATCTTGAACTGAATTTTTTTCCAGCAATCTCAAAAAAATCATTTTCTGTAGTCATAAATTTAGCTAGGATATAAATTTATTTGGAAAAAAAGTTATCAAGGCAAATAAAACTGGAGCAACCAACATCATACCATCAAGCCTATCAAGAACTCCGCCATGCCCTGGAATTATATTTCCTGAATCTTTAACTCCAAAGATTCTTTTAAATTTTGACTCTAATAAATCACTTAACTGCTCAATAATTGCTAAAAAAATACTAGTTAGAATAAAAAATATTACCCCACCAGAAAACATAAAAGAACTCAGGAAACCAATTACAGCACTAGCGATAACTCCACCGAATAAGCCAGACCAAGTTTTATTAGGACTGATTTGCGGAGCTAATTTAGGACCACCTAAATTTTTGCCAGCAAAAAAAGCAAAAATATCAGTAGACCATATTACAGCAAACATCCAAAATAAAACTTCAGAGCCATAAAACCTAATTTTAATTACCATAAAAATTGGAATAGCAATATATAGCAAACCTATTATTTGCCACTTACGCTGATCTTTCATTTTAACAATCATTTCTGTCCATTCTGAAGCCATAATTATCGATATAATTATTGCTAAAAAAATAAAAAAATCTTTGGAGTAAAAAATAGCATATAGTGCTATTGGTATTAATATAACGGCACTAATAACTCTTTGTTTAGTGTTTTCCTTGGGATCTAAAAAGTGAATATGAGCTATTAATTTACTGAATAGCAGATTTAAATTTAGTAATTTAAAAAACTTCAAAAAATTTTTAGTTAAATTATCTTTTTCCATATCTTCTCTCTCTTTGATTGAAACTATTTATTGCTTTTTGTAATTCTTTTTTATCAAAATCAGGCCAAAAAGTTTTTGTAAAATAAAATTCTGTGTAGGCAATTTGCCATAACAAAAAGTTACTAACCCTTAATTCACCGGCTGTCCTGATTAATAAATCAGGATCTGGCAGTTCACTAAAATAAAGATTTTTTGAAACTAATTCTTCATTTATTTCATTAAATTTAATTTTATTTTGCTCGATGGCAAGGCTAATCTTCTTGAGTGCGTCAACAATTTCTTGCCTTGCACCGTATGAAAACGCTATATTCAGAATAATTTTAGAATTATTATTGGTAAGCTTTTGAACATAGTTAATTTCATTAATAGTTTCTTGATCTAATTTATTCATATTGCCAGAAACTACCAACTTAACACCATTTTCCATTAATTGTTGCCGCTCTTTATTTAGATAATCTTTTAGCAAATTCATAATGTAGTCAACCTCATCTTTTGGCCTATTCCAATTCTCAGTTGAAAATGCGTATACCGACAGATATTTTATTCCTAACTCAATACAATTTTTGGCAACTTTAATCAAATTATCTGAACCAAATTTGTGACCAGCTTTTATAGGCAATTTTCTTAATTTTGCCCATCTAGCATTGCCATCCATTATAATGGCAACATGCTTTGGAATTTCAAGAATATCGGGCTTAACTTGTTTTTTTTTAGTAAGAATTGACACTATTTAAATTTTCATTAAATCCTTTTCTTTTAAAACAATCATCTCATCAACTTTTTTAACAAAATCATCAGTGATTTTTTGAATTATATCAGTAAAACCATGCATCTGATCTTTACCTAATTCTTTTTCATGCTTTTTAAATTCATCTAAAATATCACGACGAATATTGCGTAGAGCAATTTTTTTATCCTCTCCATATTTTTTTGCTAATTTAACTAAATCTCGACGTCTTTCTTCGCTTAGTTTAGGTATTGAAATTCTGATCATAGAACCATCAATCATAGGATTGAATCCAAGATTAGAATTAATTATTGCCTTCTCTACTGCCTTTGTATTTTGCTTATCCCATAACTGAATTGAAAGAGTTGAAGCATCGGGAACGGAAACATTTGCTAGTTGTGAAATTGGCATAAATGAACCATAAACCTCTACCCTTACTGTGTCTAGCAAACTTGGATTAGCTCTTCCAGTTGAAATGCTATCCATATCTCTTTTTAAAGAAGAGATGGTTTCTTCCATTTTTTTGCGAGATTTATCTGTAAGTTGATCTATCATATAATTTCAATTTATTATTGTGAATTTTCCTTTACCTTGAACAACCTCCTGTAAAGCATTGCTCTCTTTAATTGAGAATACTATAACTGGAAGTTTATTATCTTTTGCAAGAGTTATTGCTGTTTGATCCATAACCCTAAGGTCTTGCTTAATAACATCAATATAACTTAATTTATCATATCTAGTGGCATTTGGATTATTTTTAGGATCAGCTGAGTAAACTCCATCAACTTGAGTTCCTTTAAGAATTACATCGCAGTTCATTTCAACAGCACGTAGTACAGCAGCGGTATCAGTAGTAAAAAATGGGTTTCCAGTTCCGGCTGAAAAAATAATAACTCTTTTTTTTTCAAGATGTCGTACTGCTCTTCTTTTAATATAGGGTTCACATACGGTATTCATTGGGATAGCTGATAACATTCTAGTATCGAGACCAAATTTTTCCAGAGCACTTTGCAATGCTAAACCATTAATACATGTTGCCAACATACCCATATAATCAGCTGAAACTCTTTCCATACCTTCAGCTGCTTTTGAAACACCTCTAAAAATATTGCCCCCACCTACCACAACACAAACTTCACAACCGAGATTATGAGCAGAAACTATTTGGTTGCATATTTTTGAAATTGCTACAGAGCTGTGGCCAAAATTCTGATCCCCCATCATCGCTTCTCCAGAAACTTTAAAAAGAATTCTTTTAAATTTTAATTCTGATTTCATGTTAGAACAATTTTGAGAATTAGGGATTGTGAAATGCTACGCAGTCATTTCCGCAACTTCCTTAGCAAAGTTATTTTCTTTTTTTTCTAAACCATCACCTAAAATAAATAACTTAAAAGATTTAATTGCAGTATCACCATTTTCCTTACTAAATTTAGAAATTAAATCTTTAATTTTTAGCTTGTCATCCATAACAAAATTTTGTTCCAATAATACCACTTCTTCATAATACTTTTTAATTCTTCCCTCCATCATTTTTTCAATTATATTTTCTGGCTTACCCGAAGCTCGGGCCTGTTCTTTTAAAACATCTGTTTCGCGTGCTAATTTTTTTGGATCAACATCTTGAATACATAGAGCCTCTGGTTTAGCAGCGGCAATATGCATTGCAACTTGTTTACCAATTTCTTCAATCTTACTTTTTGGTGCTTTAGATTCAAAGCCAACAATTACTGCAATTTTACCCATATTGCTTGCAATTGAGTTGTGTATGTAGCTAACTATAGCACCTTGAGAAATATTAATCGAAGAAATTCGACGAATATTAATATTTTCTCCAATTACTCCAATTTGCAACTTTACTTCTTCATCTTTATCGTTTTGGAATTTTGATATATCATCCTGATAATCAATAGCCTCTTTAGAAATTTTTAAAACAAAGTCCTGAAACTTTTGATTACGAGCAACAAAGTCAGTTTCAGAATTTACCTCTATTACCGATGCTTTATTACCATCAATAAACACTGCTACAACTCCTTCAGAAGTAACTCGGCCAGTCTTTTTTGAAGCCGAAGCCAAACCTTTTTTACGAAGCCAATCAACTGATTTTTCGAAATCATCTTTATTTTCTGCTAGAGCTTTATTGCAATCTGCAATCCCACAGCCAGTAGCTTCACGCAATTTTTTGATTAATGATAGGTCTGCCATTTTGTTTATAATTAATTGTTAAGAAAGTTATTTTTTAGTAGCAACTTTTTTATTGTTATTTCTTTTTGTTACAACCTTAACTTCTGATTTTTCTGATTTTTTAATATTGGTTTTTTTATCTTTTTTAGAAGCTTGTGAATCTTCTTGTAACGACTCTTCTTTTTCTTCGCTTTCTTTGGTTACAATTTTTTCAGATTTTTTTTCTTCAGAATTTTTGGAGTTTTTGTTTTCTAATTTATTAATTTCAACACCAGAAGCAATCATATTTTCTTTAACACCAACAATAATAGCATCTGATATTAGACGACAATATAATTTAATTGATTTAGCAGAATCGTCATTTCCAGGTATTACATAATTAACGCTATCAGGATTACAATTGGTGTCAACGATCGCCATAATTGGAATGTTTAATTTTCTTGCTTCAGCAATTGCAAGAGCCTCTTTATTGGTATCAATTATGAAAACCAAATCTGGATAACCGCCCATATCTTTAATTCCACCAAGGTTTTGTTCTAATTTGCTCTTTTCTCTTTCAAGCATAAGCTTTTCTTTTTTATTGAAACCGATTTCAGTGTCAGCAAGCTTTTCTTCAATTTTTTTAAGGGTTTTTATTGATTGTGATACTGTTTTCCAGTTAGTGAGCATTCCGCCAAGCCAACGAGAGTTAACATAGTATTGACCGCATCTTTTTGCAGCTTCTGCAATTGGCTCTATCGCTTGTTTTTTGGTCGCTACGAATAGTATTCTACCATTATTTTTAGCAATTTCTTTAACAGTATTTAGAGAGCTATAAAGAATCTCAGCAGTCTTGTTTAAATCTATAATGCTAATTCCATTGCGATTAGTATAAATATATTTGGACATTTTTGGATTTCTTCTCATGGTTTTATGACCAAAGTGAACACCAGCTTCGATTAATTGACGGATACTAAATTGGGGAATGTTATTTTTTGACATATATTTTTTCTATAATTGGTTAGTTACCAAGTGATATAAATTTTTTTCAAAAAAGATTTTGGAAAAAAACACCAAGAACTAAATAGCCTAGATCAATTTATAATAAAAATTGTTAGCTAATTACTTTGTTTTTTTAAGGCGATTTTTAGCGATTTTTTATAAAAAGTTTGAATAATAATAAGCAACATTTCAAAAAGTTCTATAAAAAGAGCAAAAACTAGCTAGAATAATAAAATGAAACAATTAACTAACAATATATCTAAGCTATTAATATCACTTGTGGAATTTTAAAAGTAAGTAAAAACTTAACTATACTAAATGATTATTATAAAGTCTTATTTTAAAACATTCAATCGATTTTATATAAAACAGCTTCAAAATTATCAAATATAGCATAATTTCCATAAAGACTGGTCAAATAACAACTTATTATTAAAATTATGAAGAAATTTATATTCTCTTTGATAGCTATTTTTTTTGCCAATTTTAACTCATTTGCTAACGACTTATACAGTTTTGATCCACTTCATACCACTATAAGTTGGTCTGCTGATCATTTTGGCTTTTCCAGCCCATCTGGTAAATTTACTGATGTCGATGGTATAATTATTATTAATGAAAAAAATCCGTCGCTAAGCAGAGTTGATGTTACCATTAAAACTAACTCACTTTCAACTGGATTAGAAAAATTTGACAAACATCTTAAAAGTAATGATTTTCTTGATGTTGAAAACTTCCCTACTGCTAAATTCGTTAGCGAAAAAGTAACTATAGTAAAAAAAGATACTGCAAGAGTTCATGGAATACTTACATTAAAAAGCATATCATTGCCTATTATCTTAGATGTTAAGCTAAATAAAATTGGCATCAACAGCTTCTCTAAAAAGAAAACCATTGGCTTCTCTGCAACCACTAAAATAAAACGCTCTGACTTTAATATTAACTACGGACTTCCTGGTATTGGCGATAATATAAAAATAAACATTGAAGCAGAATGCCTACTAAAATCGGAAGGTGCTGAATCAAAAAATTATCAAGAAAGTCAAAAAACTGAATGGGTAATCAACAAAGAAAAGAGTAAAATTGATTTTAAAGTTAGACAAGAAAACATCATGATCAGCGGAAGCTTCAAAAAGTTTGATGGAATAATTAATTTTAATAAAAGTCGAACAAAAGGTAATAATGCCGAAATTAAAATTGATATGAATTCAATTGATTTAAACTACGCCGAAGCGCTAGAAATTGTAAAAAGCCCTTCCTGGCTCTCAATTAAAATGTTTCCTGAGGCTGTTTATAAAATCAAAGAATTTACCTCAATGCCTAATGGGAATAATTACAGAGCAATAGGAAGCTTAAAAATAAAAGACAAAGAAATACCTTTGAACCTAGAGTTATCTTTTAAAGAATATACTCAGTACAACGCCCATGTAATTGGCGAAACTTACATAAACAGAAATGATTTTAATATTGGCGACTTAGACCCAAAAAAATCTAATAACGTTGAAAATAGGGTTTATATAACAGTTGATTTATATGCCACTAGAAATTAATTTTTAATAAATCAATTATTGATTTAGATTTATCAAACATTTCTTTTAGCTCTTTGTTTGGCAATGAATCATGAGTAATAGCTCCACCACTCTGAAACTCAAATTTTCTACCCCTTATAATCAAAGTTCTAATTACTACAGATAAATTAAGCTTAGCACGCCCCTCTATATAACCTATAGCTCCACTGTATAAACCCCGTTTATTTTTTTCTATATCCGAAATTAATTGCATTGCTTTAACCTTTGGCGCCCCTGTCATAGATCCCGGTGGAAAACAAAACTGTAAAGCGTCTAATCCAGAATAATTTTTTGATATTTTACCAATTATTTCTGATGACATGTGATAAATATTTTTATATCCATCAATCTTAAATAGATTATTTATTTTAACTGAACCGGGGTTACAGAATCTTGAAAAATCATTTCTTACTAAATCAACTATCATCAGATTTTCAGCCCGATCTTTAACGGAATTTTTAAGTATTGATTTATTTTTAGAATCTGTAGTTTTATTTTTCCCCCTTGCAATAGTTCCTTTTATTGGCCTTGATATAACTATATTGTCATCAATTTTCAAAAACAGTTCAGGACTTGAAGATATTACATAGTTTTTATCTAATTTTAAAAAACTAGAATAATTAGAAGGATTTGATTTAACTAAATTTTCAAATAATTTAAAATTTTGTTGTTGATTATTATTTTTGGTAAAATTTCCGAAAAACTTTCTTGTTAAATTCATTTGGAAAAAGTCACCATTTTCAATCATTTTCTTGATATCTAAAATTTTTTTTAAATAAATATCGTTAGTAAAATTTGAAAAAAAATTCTTAATTTTAAACCCCAAATTATCATTAGATTTGTTCTTATATTTCAAAACTTTGTCAAGATATTTATAATCTGAAAAATGAGCTATAACATCTTTTTTACTATGATCAAACTCAAAATATAATTCAAAGTTTAATAAATATATTTCGGGTAAATCTATATATGATTTTTTAGCTTGTGAAATTTTTTCAAATTGATTACATAGTTCATAAGAAAAGTATCCAAACCATCTTTCATTACTTGATTCAATAATTTTTTTTACCTCAAAAAAATTATTAGAAATAATTTTTTTTTTTGGAAAAAGAGCTAAGTAAGAAAAAGAATTTTTGTTAAATTTATTTAAACCAGAATATAGCAACACTAAGTCATGATCATAGCAATCACCAATAACCTTCTTTGCTAGAGATAAAGGATTTTGCCAGGCAATTTTTTTTGTAATCTTATTCAAAACAAAAGCAATTAGTTAATTATGAAATCTTGATAGAATATTTTCTTGATAGGTAATCTTCAATAGATTGGCGCTCTTCATTTTTTAATGCTCTATTAAATAAAATAATTTCTGCCATTTCACCATTATATGCATTACCTATTTTGTTAGTTTTTGGAGAGTTTATTGCCGACAGCACAGAATCTGAAACTTCTGGATTAACCCCACCATTGAGCCAATATTTTCTACCTACTGATTTAGAAAAATAAAAGGTATGAATTCTTGTTTGCGAATTTGCAAGCGGAGCACAAGCAGAAATAGAGGCACCATTACATTCTAAATCATTAGCATAAAAAGCTAAAGTAAGCCAGTTATTAGTTCTATAACCAATATGGAGACATTCATTAATACCACAAGCTATACCACCTGGGTGAAACATCCAAGTGTCAGTAGCAATCTTTCTTTCAACAATAAACATTGTAAAATCAGTATTAACAAAAATGTTTCCATCAATATTAAAATAATCATCACCATCAAATTTTACCGAAGGAATAGCGCCGAAAGCATTTTCAGTAAATTTCGGCTGATTAGTAGCGCTGGCTGGAGGTGAAATATTAGTTTTTATTGAAGATTGCTTTATATTATCATACCACATGGTAATACTTGCATTATTTTGCTCTTCAGAATCATTAAAACTACTTTCAAGACTTGTTTCAAACCAAAATACCAGATCTTTAATTGATGGTATAGGAGAACTATTAGTAATATTTTGAGCGGTTTGCAATCTCATTTTAGTGACCAATCTTGAACTTTGAGTAACTCCAGCAACTAAAATACCAATTATTAAAATTACTATTGATAATTCAATTAATGAAAATGCTTTTTTAATTGTATATTTATTCATAATTAATTTTAAGAAATTTTTATGTTATATTTTTTACTTAAATAATTCTCAATTGACTGCCTCTCTTCAGTTTTTAATGCACGTGAAAAGATTATGATCTCAGCTATATCGCCAACATAAAATAAGTTAT
>CAMASZ010000011.1 GCA_945861125.1 Rickettsia typhi
GCGCAAGTTTTTGTAGTTTTTGTCGAGCGCTTTGTACTTTTTCATCGCCAAGATTGTCAAAATTATGAATGATTTGACGCTGTAGATTGGAGATTTCAACTTTATCATCATCAATAATTCCTAAAGTACCAACACCAGCGCAAGCAAGATACTGCAGAGCAGAAGAGCCAAGTCCGCCAGCGCCAATTACCAAAATTTTTGATTCTAATAATTTTTGCTGTCCAACTTCAGCAATTTCTGGTAAAATAATATTACGAATATAAAGCTCTTTTTGTTGATTCGAAAGCATATTATATCATTTTAACTTAATAAATAATGAACTTAAATTTTAATTTTTTGAAAAAATTTTTGCGCCGAATTTTTTATTTCATTAATTTCTTTTATACTCTTGCGCTTCAAATTAGAGTAAGGATAAAACAAACGAGCATTATTTTTTAATCGCTCTTCATTTTTAATCAAAAAATTCCAATATAAGTAGTTGAAAGGACAAGCTTGCTCACCAGTAGCTTTCTTAACATCATACAAACAATTTTTACAAAAGTTTGACATTTTATTAATGTAGTTGCCACTAGAGCAATAAGGCTTAGAAGCAACAATTCCGCCATCAGCAAATAATGCCATTCCACGAGTATTCGGCATTTCAACCCACTCAAAAGCATCGGCATACACTCCGAGATACCACGCTTCAACTTGTTTTGGATCGATCTCAGCAAGCAATGCAAAATTACCAGTAATCATCAAGCGCTGAATATGGTGGCTGTAGGCATGAATACGAGTATGTTTTATAGCAGTTTTAAGACAGTTCATCGCAGTTTTTTCTTCATCCCAATAAAATTCAGGCAAATTGCGCTGATGATCGAAATAATTCAATTCATTATATTTTGGCATGAAGTGCCAATAAATTCCACGAACATATTCACGCCAACCGATAATCTGCCTAATGAATCCTTCAGCACTTGCTAAATCACAATCACCTTTTTGATATTGTTCTTCAACTATTTTTGCACAATTTAGCGCATCAAGTAAGCCAATGTTTATATACATCGATATTACGCTATGAAAACCAAAATCAATATCTTGACGCATGGCATCTTGATAAATCCCAAAATTTACTAGACGGTTTTTTAAAAAATCTTTAAAGTGAATTTCGGCATCGTGATGGTTGGTTGCAAAATTAAAATTTTCAAGAGAACCAAAATTTTTTGAAAAATATTTTTTAACTAACTCAATTACTTCTCGAGTGTTTTTATTGATTTTTAAAGAAATAATTTTAGGCGGATCAACATTATTTGGCATGTTGCCTCTATTTTCTTTATCATAATTCCACTTTCCTCCAACGGGCTTTAAAACTGATTTATTGGTTTTAGGATTTTTAATTTCTTCGATCAAAATTTTAGTTTTTTGACGCATCAAATGATAGAAATTTTCTAAAAGTAATGTTTTTTTTCCTTTTGCAAAGCTAGCAAATTCATGATGCGAGCATATAAAGCGAGAATCATTACGAATTTCATAAGCGATTTGGTGAGTTTCAAAAAAGTTATTAAATAATTTAAGAACTCGGTATTCAGAAGGCTCGGTAAGAATAATTTTTTTTGGACTATATTCTTCAATAAAATTTTTTAACTCTTTATCAAAACTTTTTAAATTATTTTTATCATCTAATTTTTTATAAAAAACTCGATAGTTTTTTTGGCGAAGCAGATCAGCAAACTCACGCATTGCCGATAATATTAAAACTAATTTTTTTTGATGATGTGGTGAATATTTTGTTTCATCCCAAATTTCAGTAATTAAAATAGCATCATGTTTTTTATCAAAACCGCTTAAGCTAGACATGCTTAGAGATAGTTGATCACCGAGAATATAGATTAAATTACGCATGATTTATACTTTGATCTTAGGCATTACTGAACTAAGCCCACCATCAACCGCTAAAACTTGCCCAGTAATAAAACCATTTTGTTTATCAAGTAAAAAATTTACAGCATTGACAATATCTTGACCCTCCCCAATTCTACCAAGAGCATGCATTGCTTTTGAATAATTAAGACTTGCTTCATTATCAATTATTTTTTGAGTGAGCTTACTTCTAGTAAGGCCGGGAGCAACAACATTAAAACGGATATTTTTTGAAGCATAAGTTGATGATGCCGATTTAGCAAGAGCAACAATTCCCCCCTTAGCGCCAGCTATAGCTTCATGATTAGCTAGTCCATGCATAGCAACAGCCGAAGAAATTAAAACCACCGAACCGCCTTCTTTAAAATATTTTCCTGCACTCCTAACGCAAGCAAAAGCACAAGTTAGATTGGAGTTAATCGTTTGTTGATACTCTTCAAAACTAGTAAGATGAGCAGGTTTTAAAATAACCGAACCAGCAAAACACACCACTCCATCAATATTTCCTAAATTTTTAATTGCCTCTTCAAAGACCTGATCAATCTCATTAAAATTTGCACAATCCGCAATTTTTCCATTGCAATTAAGACCAGCTTTAAGAGACTCTAATTTATCTTCATTTCTAGTGGTTATGAAGATTTTATGATTATTATCAACCAAGTTTTTAGCACATAAAGTACCAATATCGCTGGATGCACTAAGAATAATATAATTTGCCATAAATGTAAAAATTTTTTGAATATTGTTTTAAATTATCGCGACACTAGTCGCGCCCCGCTTTGCAGGGACCCCCTATATACTCAAGCTTTGCTTGAGTAGTATTCTTTATTTTACGCGACACTAGTCGCGCCCCGCTTTGCAGGGACCCCCTATATACTCAAGCTTTGCTTGAGTATATAACAAAATAATTTAGGTAGTAATTTATGATTAAAATTTTAGAAAAGAAATACAAATTTATAATAACTGGTGCTACTGGTTTTATTGGCTCAAGACTGTGCCAAGAATTAATTAATGATGGACATCACATTACCGCTTTAACTCGTAGTAAAAATAAAATTTCTAACCAAAAAAATTTAATCTATATTAATAATATTAATGATCAGGAATTTAACTATGATATAGTGATAAATTTAGCCGGAGCCCCAATTTCAGTATATTGGACCAATAATAATCGTAATCAAATTTATCAAAGTCGTATAAAAACCACTCGTCAAATTGTTGAAAAAATACTTACCAGTAAAAATCCGCCAAAACTTTTAATAAGTGGCTCAGCGATTGGTTATTACGGAACTTCTAACAACATAATTTTTAATGAAGATTCATCTAGCACTGATCAAAATTTATTTTCACAAAAATTATGTAAAGATTGGGAAAATGAGGCTCTAAAGGCTGAAAGCAAGACAAGAGTAATATTACTAAGAACCGGGGTAGTAGTTGGCAATAATGGCGGTATTATTAAAAAAATGTCACTACCCTTTAAAATGGGTCTTGGTGGTTTTATAGGTAATGGCTCACAAATTATGAGTTGGATTCATATTGATGATGTAATTGGGATTTTAAATTTAATTTTAAACAACAATAAAATTAATGGCCCTTTTAACGTCTGCACTCCACAATCATGCTCTAATGCTGAATTTTCTAAAACCTTGGCTAAAAAATACTACAGACCATGTATTTTCCATATGCCCAAAATAATTGTAAAAACATTATTTGGCGAAATGGCCGAAGAATTACTACTCGCTTCACAAAAAGTTAATCCAGATAAAGCTATTAAAAATAATTATAATTTTAAATATCCTAGTATTTCCAGTGCAATTTCAAGCTTATAATAATTACCAATCAATCATTTGTTGATAGTTTTTTGGCTTGATCATCGGCAATTAAAGCGTTGATAAATTCATCTAACTCACCCATCATTATTTCATCTATCCTATAGCTGGTAAGATTAATTCTATGATCTGTAACACGGCTTTGTGGAAAATTATAAGTACGAATTCTTTCGCTTCTATCTCCGCTTCCAACCTGCTCTTTTCGCTCCATGGCTCGCTCTTTTTCCAATCTTTCACGTTCTGCTTCATAAAGCCTTGAACGAAGAACTTTCATGGCTTTTTCACGATTTTTAATTTGTGATTTTTCATCTTGCATAGAAACCACTACACCTGTTGGCAAGTGAGTAATTCTAACTGCCGAATCTGTAGTGTTAACTGATTGCCCACCTGGACCAGACGAGCGAAATACATCGATTCGCAGATCTTTTTCTTCAATTTTTACATCAACCTCTTCAGCTTCTGGCAAAACCGCAACGGTAGCAGCTGAGGTATGAATTCTTCCCGAAGCCTCTGTTTCTGGAACTCTTTGTACACGATGACCTCCCGATTCAAATTTTAATCTTGCAAAAACTCCTCTACCAGAAATTAATGCCGAAGCTTCTTTGTAGCCTCCAAGACCAGTATCAGAAAGTGACAAAATTTCAAATTTCCAACGATTCTTTTCAGCATAACGATGATACATTTGAAATAATTTATAAGCAAAAAGTGCCGCCTCTTCACCACCAGTACCGGCACGAACCTCAATAATAGCGTTTTTTTCATCAGCCGAGTCTTTGGGAAGTAAGGCTATTTTAATTTGCTTTTCAAGTTCGGGAACTTTTTTTGATAGATTAAATCTTTCTTCTTCCATCATATCACGCATTTCTTTATCAAGACTTATATCTTTAAGCATTGCCTCAACTTCTTCAAATTCTTTTTGAGCATTTTTATATTCATGAATAGATGCAACAACTTCTTGCATATCAGAATGTTCTTTAGAAATTTTAGCAAAATTTTGCCCCAAACCAGAAGGATCTTGGAGTTTATTTTCTAAATCGTTGAATTTGGCAAGAATAGCATCAAGCTTTTTCATTAAAGACATTTAGGTTTTGATAAATAATTTGATTTAAAAAAGGTTTGCAAATACAGTAAAATTAAGCAATTATCAGTAAAAATTTTTAAAAATCAATTTATTCAATTAATAAAATGCAAAGTAATTTCTATATTACCTCTCCAATTTATTATGTTAATGATGCACCCCATATAGGACACGCCTACACCTCAATTGCTTGTGATGTAATAGCGCGATATCAAAGATTAAAGAATTATCAGGTATTTTTTTTAACCGGCACCGATGAACATGGCCAAAAAGTAGAAAAGTCAGCTATTAGTAAAGGTTATAGTCCACAGGAATTTTGTAATATTTTTTCAAAAAAGTTTTATGATTTAACTAAGACTTTGAATCTTTCAAATAATGATTTTATTAGAACTAGCGAAGAAAGGCACAAACAAACTGTAATAAAATTATGGAATACTTTAGAAAAAAACGGTCATATCTATAAAGGCATTTATGAAGGTTGGTACGCAGTTCGTGATGAAGCATTTTACAGTGAAGATGAATTAATAAATGGTAAAGCCCCCTCTGGAGCAGAAGTTGAGTGGCATAAAGAAGAAAGTTATTTTTTCCGTCTTTCTGCTTTTCAAGAGAGATTACTAGCCTTATATGAAGCTGTTCCTGATTTTATTCGCCCACAATCACGCTATAATGAAATTGTCAGTTTTGTTAAGGGTGGCTTAAAAGATTTATCGATCTCGCGTAATTCATTTTCATGGGGAATTAAAGTTCCTAACGATGAAAATAGTGTTATTTATGTCTGGCTTGATGCTTTAACTAACTATTTATCAGCGCTTGATTTTGCTTCATTAGAAGCTTCTTCTGATCATAACAATTTATATCAAAAATTTTGGCAAAATGCATCGCATTCACCATTACATATTGTTGGCAAAGATATTATAAGATTTCATGCTGTTTACTGGCCAGCTTTTTTAATTGCAGCCAATATTAATCTCCCACACAGCATTTACGCTCATGGCTGGTGGACTAATGAAGGACAAAAAATTTCCAAATCAATTGGAAATATTATTGATCCAATCAAAGAGCTTGAATGGCTCAAATCAATGGGCTGTAACAATGAAACCGCTATTGATTATTTTCGTTATTTTTTATTACGCGAAGTGCCATTTGGCAATGATGGCGATTATTCTCGTAATAATTTATTGCTACGCATCAATTCTGAACTTGCCAATAATATAGGTAATCTAGTACAAAGAAGTTTGGTTATGATTGCCAAAAATTGTCAACAAAAAATTCCTCAAGAATCAGAACATGCCAGTGTTTTAATTGAGCCATATATAGAAAAATTTTTTTTAGCAATGGATGATCTTGCTTTTGATAAAGCAATTAATGCCGTAATAGATTTTGCTAATTTAATTAACAAAAAATTCAACGATAACGCTCCTTGGAATTTAAAGAAAGAAAATAAAATTGCAGAAATGAATGCTTGCCTTCATGAAACCGCAGAATCAATAAGATTAATTGCCATCTTATTATTGCCATTTATACCAAATAGTGCCAATAAAATACTTGATTTACTTAATGTTGATCAAAATCAAAGAAATTTTCAGTCTCTAAATAATAAATTAAAATCTTGCCACCAAATCAATGAGCCAAGCCCAATATTTCCTCGTATTGGTGAAATAATATTATGAAAATAGTTTCATGGAACATTAATTCAATTAGATTAAGAATAAATTTACTCAAAAAATTTATTGCTCAGAACCAACCAGATATCATCTGTTTACAAGAGACTAAAGTTGAAGATGCGCTTTTTCCGGTAATGGAGATAAAATCTTTTGGCTATAATTTTATTGAGTTTGTTGGCGAAAAATCATATAATGGAGTGGCAATTATTTCTAAATTTCCCTTAGCTAAAATTAATAAAATTGACATTTTAGAATATGGTCATAAAAGACATATCAGCGCAACACTTCAAAGTGAAATTGGTGAAATTGAGTTACATAATTTTTATGTTCCAGCTGGTGGCGATATTCCTGATATAAAAATTAATAATAAATTCGATCACAAATTAAAATTCGTTGATTGGATGGAAAATTTTTTTAATAAAGAAATTAATAAAAAAATTATTATAGTTGGTGATTTTAATATTGCTCCTCTTCCAAATGATGTATGGTCTCACAAGCAATTAATTAATGTTGTTTCTCATACTGAAATTGAAGTAAAAAAATTATCTAAATTACAAAAAAGCTTAGAGTTTATTGACACTCATCGATTTTTTATTAATGAAAATGAAAAATTATATAGTTGGTGGAGTTATAGAGCTATGCAACCTTTAGAATCAGATCGTGGTCGTCGCTTAGATCACATTTGGATTACTCCAAATTTAAAAGAAAATCTTCTAACAACCAAAATATATCGTCATTTTCGCCTTGAAAATCAGCCATCAGATCATGTTCCAATTGAAACTAATTTTCAGAATTTAAAATTAATCACCTCCTAGAAATTTCCCATCACTAGCAACTCCAGCTACTGAAATTGGCCCAGCTACCGCTGATGGAGCAGATCTGCTAACATCTCTTATTATGTCAGCAAGCGATTAATTTAATAATAATTTTGCTTCTGGATCAGTAACTTCGATATAATTTTCTTTATAATATTTTAGAGAATCTGGTTGTAATTGCAATTTGTAGTCTTTTCTACCAATTTTAAAATTAATTTCAAAAAACTTTGATTCTGCAATACCTTCTACAATTCCAATGGAAATTTTTTCATTTATTTGATGAGAGGTACTTATACCAAATCCCATCTTTAAAAGTTTTAAAAAAAATTAAAATTCTAACTTCATATTTTTGGCTAAAAATCTCTAAAAAGCCTCATCTGTATGGATATACAGCTTCATTTTTTAAAAATTTTTATCTCAAAAATATTTTGTTATAATTTGATTTAAAGATGGGATTTGGTATTAGACGTAAATTGATTTCTCATAATATGTTTTATTAAGATAAAAACTAAACTCTTAATGAATATATCTAAAAAGTTTAATCATAAATTTTGAATAATGCCATTTCCAATTTTAAAATAAAAATTCTTCACAAAAATTTTTAGATAAAAAAGTTAAAAAATGAAATGCTGTATACCTATACAACATGAGGCCTATACAAAAAAAGCTCTTTAAACTTTTTAGCAAAAATTTTAAAGAAGATTTTTATAAAATTCTTTAGTATAATTTAAAATGGGATTTGGTATAATTAGAAATAGTAAAATCATTCATTTAAACTTTTTTTCTTGGGCAATTTAGCAAATATAGGATCAGTAATGCTCGTTGAAATCATGGTTAAAAACCAAATAACAAAATATAGTGGAAAAGGAAAGGAAATTCGTGATTTATTTTTTGATAATTTAACTTTAATAATTTTTGCCGCCTCATTAACTTCTAGAATCCAGGGCATAAAAAAATTATTAACTGCTGTCATTGGAGTTTTTACATATCCTGGACAAACAACATTTACTTTAATTCCAAATTCAGCTAAATTACCTCTTAAACCCTCTCCATAAACTCTCACTGCCGCCTTACTGGCCGAATATGCTGGAGAACTTGGTAAACCACGAAAACCAGCCAGAGAAGAAATAATAGCAATTTGTCCAGATTTTTTATTCTTCATATGCTGAACTATTGGATTAATTATGTTTAAAACTCCGTAAAGATTAGTATCAAAAATTTGTTTAATCTGTTGAAAGCTCTCAACACCTCCTGCGGTACCAGCTGATATTCCAGCATTAGCTATAACTAAATCGATTTGATAATTTTCAGTAATTTCATTAATCCATTCAAAACAACTTTGATAATCAGTAACATCAAGAATTTTTATATAAACTTTTGCCTTTAATTCTTCACAAAGCCTTTTAGTATTAAGGAGTTTTTCTTCATTTCTAGCGCATAAAAATAAATTTACTTCGGCATTAGAATAAGAAATAGCAAGAGCACGCCCTATTCCGCTACTCGCTCCCGTAATTAAAATATTTTTAAGATTTTGCATAAACAATGATTAATAAAAATTATCGCTTTATAAGCTTTGAAGGTATCGAAGGATCAGGAAAATCAACGCAAGCTAAAAAATTATATGATTTCTTAATATCAAAAAATATTCCTACAATACTTACTCGTGAACCCGGGGGAACAGATACTTGCGAAAAAATTCGTGAAATATTAATTGATGAAAAAATTGAAAAACTTGACCCCAAAACAGAATTATTGCTAAACTTTGCCTCACGAATTGAGCATAGTGAGAAGCTAATAAAACCAAGTATCTTTGAAAATAAAATTGTTATTTGTGATCGCTTCTTTGATTCAACCTTTGCTTATCAAGGTTTTGGTTTTGGTATTGATCAAAATATAATAGAAAAAATTAAAAATATAGCAATTGCTAATCTTCAACCAGATATAACTTTTTTAATTGATATTGAAGTTGATCATGCATTTAACAGAATCAAACAACGCTCAAATAACAATCGTTATGAAAAATTAAATAAAAATTTTCATATAAAAGTTCGAAATGGATTTTTAGAATTGGCTAAAAAAAATTCTCGTATTAGAATTATTGATGGCAACAAAAATTCTGATCTTGTTTTTCAAGATATTATCAATCAATTACAAAACTATGAAAAAAAGAAATAAAATCGCTTTAATTGGCGCAGGAAATATTGGTGGCACATTAGCTCATCTTATTGGCTTAAAAAACCTTGGTGATGTTGTATTGCTTGATGTTAATGAAGGAGTGGCTAAAGGAAAGGCTCTTGATATATTACAATCTTCTGCTGTGGAAAACTTTAATCTGCACTATTCTGGAAGTAGCGATTATTCTACAATAGCCGATTCTGATGTAGTAATAGTAACTGCTGGAATTGCTCGCAAACCCGGAATGAGTCGCGATGACCTTTTAAACACCAATACTGCAATTATTAAGACTGTTGCTGAAAATATCAAAAAATATGCTAGCAATGCTTTTGTTATCGTAATAACCAACCCTCTTGATGCAATGGTTTATGTTATGCAAAAAGTTTCTGGTTTACCAAAAAATAAAGTTGTCGGCATGGCTGGAGTTCTTGACTCTTCTCGTATGTCATTATTTTTAGCTGAAGAATTTAAGGTTTGCATTGAAGATGTTCATGCTTGCGTATTAGGGGGGCATGGCGACACTATGGTGCCATTAATTCGTTACTCTTCAATTGCCGGCATTTCAATTCCAGATTTAATTGCCATGAAATTATCAAGTGAAGAAAAAATTAATGCCATAATTCAAAGAACTCGTGATGGTGGTGCTGAAATTGTTAAACTCCTTGGCACTGGCTCTGCTTTCTATGCTCCAGCATCATCAGCAATTACAATGGCCGAAAGTTTTCTTTTTGACAAAAGAAAGATTTTACCCGTAGCCGCCCATCTTCAAGGTGAATATGGCATAAGTGATATTTACATTGGTGTTCCAGCCATAATAGGCAAAAATGGTGTTGAAAAAATTATTGAATTATCACTAAATCAAGAAGAAAATAATATGCTTACCAAATCAATTGATGCCGTTAAGAAATTAATTTCTGAAATAAAGTTATAAAAAATTAAATGCCATCTATCATTATCCAGAAATCGCGCCTGATTTTGGTTTATATCTTTATTGCCATTGCTTTTCTATTGATTACACTTCGAATGTTTCAGATTGTAATTCTTGGCAATAAAGATGAAATTAATAAAATATACAATTTAAATAAATCTTCACGAAGAGGTGACATATATGATAGAAATGGCGTTTTAGTTGCCACTGATCTAAAAACTAAATCATTATATGTAAGTTCAATTTTAGTCAGAGACCCCAAAGAAATTGCTAGTGGGTTAGCCTCACTTTTCAGCGATTTATCTTATAGCGATATTTTAAAAAAAATTAACAATGGTAAAAATAGTAAAAAATGGGTTTTGATTAGGAGAAATCTTACTCCATCACAAGTTGATAAAGTACAAAAATTACAAATGGCTGGCTTATTGTTTGAAGATGATTTAATTCGAATTTATCCACAAAAAGAAATTGCTAGTCATTATGTTGGTTATGTTGATCTCGATCGAAAAGGTCTAGCTGGCATGGAAATGCAATATGATCGAAATCTTTTGGACAATAAAAATTTGTATCTAGCTATGGATGTTCGAGTACAAGATATTCTTCACGACGAACTTAGTAAAGGTATGGAAGAATTTCGCGCTAAAGGCTCCGCAGGATTAATTATTGATATTAATAATGGCGAAATTCTAGGATTATCTTCATTGCCAAGCTTTGACGCCAATACTCAGAATGAGGCTGTTAACGAACAAAGATTTAATATAATTACTAACGGCTCTTACGAGCTTGGTTCAATAATGAAAATATTTACCAATGCAGTAGCTTTTGAGAATAAATTAGTAAAAATGGATGATGTTTTTTCAGTTCAAGAGCCAATAAAATACGGTAAATTCACCATTAAAGATGATCATTTTGTTAAGAATGAAATGACAGTTGCCGAAATATTCGCCTATTCTTCCAATATCGGTACCGTTAAAATTGCTGAAAAAATTGGCATTAATTTGCAAAAAGAATTTCTCGAAAAAATGGGTTTTTTAAAAAAAGTTGATGCCGATTTCCCAGGGCTTGGACGCCCAATTTATCCAAAAATATGGCGCGAAATAAATCTTTTTACCATATCATATGGACATGGCATTGCAATTACCCCTCTTCATCTTGCAATGGCAACAGTTGCCATGACTAACGGTGGAACATATTATAAACCATCATTTCTAAAATTAGATAAACAGCCAGAAGGTAAGCAATTAATTAGTAAGGAAACTTCAAAAATAATCAATGAATTACTACGCAAAGTTGCCCAAGAAGGAACTGGCAAATTTGCTAATATTGATGGCTATGAAGTCGGCGGAAAAACTGGCACCGCTGAAAGAGCAGAATATGGCGGTTATAATGAAAATCAAAACTTCACTTCTTTTGTTTCGGTTTTTCCAATGTCAAAACCGCGCTATTTAGTTTATGTAGCATTTGATAGACCTAATTATATGTTTAACACTGGCGGTATGGTATGCGCTCCTGTAGCTGGTCGAATAATCAAAAACATTGCCCCATTACTAAACATTAAACCAAAAATAACTCAAAATCCCAAACCAACTTTATAAAATTTCTGCAAAGCTGATTTTACGTAGCTCTTGATTATCAATAATTAACAAATTTCCATCATCATCAAGACCTTGGAACACCCCTTTAATTAATGATTGATCAACATTTAAAGTAATTTCTTGATTAAGAAGATAGGCGCTCTCTAGCCAAATTGATTTAATATTTTTAAAACCAAAATTTTGCCATATTTGATATAAATTTGAAAATTCTTTTAAAAAAATCTTTAATAATTCTTTACTTTCAATTTGACAATCAAAATCAAAAAGACAACCCGCTTTAAACATTGTATTATCAGGGCTTGAGATAATATTAACTCCAATTCCTAAAATTACAAAATCACAATTCTTATTATTAATTTTACTTTCAAGCAAAATACCTGATATTTTTTTTTGACTAATTATTAAATCGTTGGGCCATTTATTAAGAATTTGTGCGGAAATTTTTTTTTGTAAAAAAACTTTTTTTATTGCTAAATTTAGAGCAACCACAGCAACTAAAGATAGTTGTGGCAATTTTTCTAAAACAACTTTTGGTTGTAAAACTATTGAAAAATATAAATTACCAATTGGCGATTGCCACTGTCTATTTCTTCTGCCTCTACCATTGTTTTGCTTGCGAGCCAAAACAATTTCATTATTAAAAATTCTTTTATTTTCAGCTAAATTAAAAGCAAGAGAATTGGTACTTTCTATTTCACTATATTCGTGAATTAAATATTGCTCAAATTGCCAAGTTTTTTCACCTACGATCATCTTACAAAAAACCAATTTGATTCATCAGACAATTTTTTATCAAAGCTATATTTGTCATCTTTAAAATTCTTTAATTGATTTGGATCCTTGATTTTATTGGTTATAGCAAAGTTAGTCATTAAGCCTCTTGCCCTTTTAGAATTAATACCCACTATCTTCAAAACTCCATTCTTTTTTTCTTTAAAACAAATATTTATTATTGGAGATTTTATTTTTTTTATATTTACTGCAGAAAAATATTCTTGCGATGCAAGATTAACGATAGGTGAATCAATCTTATCTAGATCATTACTGATTTTATCTCCCCAAAATTCATATAGATTTTTGTTAGGAAATTTTAAATTTTTAAATTCAGTTCCCATTTCTAAACGATACGGCTTTATTAAATCAAGAGGCTTAAGTATGCCATATAAGCCGGACAGTATTCTAACGGTTTCTTGAGTGTAGCTAAAATCTTTTGCAATAGAATTTTTATCAATTCCTTCATAAACATCACCATCAAAAGCAAATATAGCTTGTCTTGCTTGGCTTTTATCAAAATTTTGGAAACGTTGAAAGTTTAATTCAGCTAAATTATCACTAATTGACATCAATTTCTTAAGATCGGCAACTGAAAACTTTTTCACCGAATTTATAATGACCTCAACTTCTTTTAAAAAGATTGGCTGACTATGTTTTGAACAATCAAACTTAGTTGAGAAATCTAGAGATTTTGCAGGAGATAGAAGAATTATCATAAATGCATAAATATGTATATAATCCCATCTTTAAATGTTTAATTTAAAATTACAAAGAATCAAATGCTTAGTTTTATAGCACTGTCGCAAATCAACTTTTTTGTTGAAATGACGCGAATTGGTTCGCATTTTGTAGATATTAAAAAATAAAGGGATGGATCGATTGTTCAAGTCTAATCAATCTAGTTTTATTTTTTTGCTTCTGGCTTTTTCTCTTCTTTTTTAGCTGGCGCTTGACCCGAAGTAGAAGCCGCAGCGGCTGGAGATGCTGCTGTGCTAGCATCTGTAGCTGTAGTTGCTGCAGTAGATTTTTCTTCTTCAGATTTACCTCTACCAATTAAACTCCCGATTAGAAAATTAGTTTTATCTAAAAACTTTACTCCGGCTGGCAATTTTAGGCTATGAGCCCTAATTTTGTGACCAAGATGCATTTCACCGATATCAACATCAATAGTTTTAGGAATTGACTTTTCATTCTCACATAGAATAAAAGCTTTTCTGAGAACAATGTGAAGAAGACCAGCTTTTTTTATAGCAGGAGATTTTTCTTGATTTACAAATGAAAATTTGGCTTGCGCTCGAATTAATTTATTCTCTTCACAATTTGTAAAATCAATATGAATTGGACGATCAGAAACAGGATCAAGCTCAACTTTATGAGCAATAACCTTTATTTTTTTATCATTTAATTGTAGCTCAATAACCGAAGTAAGAATATCACCTTTCAAATATTCATTTTCAAATTCTTTTAGATCAAGACTAATATTAATATTTCCCTTCTTGGAATAGATTATAGCAGGAATCAAGCCACTTTTTTTGATTTTTTTAGTTGCTAGGCGACCGAGATTTTCTCTTTTTTCTGCCTTTAAAGCAATAGACATAGATTTATTAAATTAATTTTTATAAATATAGAAAGATTTTTACCAAGCTGAGTTCAAAACACGATGAGTAAGCAAAGAAATTTTGAAAAAGTGTAACAAAAAATATAAGCTGTATCAAGCGTTACAATGTTGTTATTCAAGAAAGTTTTTAACAAAATTTAAATATTACTCATGCTTTGAGGCACTGTCGCAAATCAAGTTTTTTTAAGAAATTTTTGTGATTATAAAATTTTTGAAAGGTAAGCGTACCTAGATGTACGTGCCTATAAGAAGTGATTTCAAAAATTTTAGAATTGTGAAAATTTCAACAAACAAGTTGATTTGCGACAGTTCCTTTGAATACAACTTAACACAACTGAACACAACAACTTGGTATCAGTATTTTACTAATACAAAACTTTAAATCAAGCCTTATTTATTGTATCGGGAAGGATACTTACAATTTTATTTTGCTTAAAATTAAAATTAATGTTAAGACTTTTTCTTATCAGAAAATTGTTGCTTTAGGGTGTTAAGCACTTCGTCAACGTGACCACTTACTTTAACAGAGTTCCAAACGGCAATAATTTTACCCATTTTATCGATCAAAAATGTTGATCTATCAATGCCTTGATATTTTTTACCAAACATTGATTTTTCTTTTAAAACATCATATTCCTTACAGAGATCTCCATTTTCATCAGATAATAAATTGAAAGAGATTGAGTATTTCTTAACAAACTTACAGTGACTATCAACAGAATCTTTTGAAACTCCCAAAACTACACAATCAAGCTTTTCAAATTCCTTAATTTTGTTAGTAAAATCTTGGGCTTCAATTGTGCAACCAGGGGTGTCATCTTTAGGATAAAAATATAAAACAACATTTTTACCTTTTAAGTCAGAAAGCTTTATTTCTTTACCACTATCACTTTTAACAGCAAATAAAGGAGCATTTTTTCCAATTTCTACTTTCATTATTTTTTTGAAGATTTTTTCTTTTTTTCGTTTTTATCAGTGCCAATTTCAGTTTTATCACTTTTAATATAAGATATAACTTCATTAAATTGGGATTGACTACAAAGACCAAGCAATACAAGATCACGAGGCTTAATATTTTTAATATTCCAATGTGTTCTATTTCTGATTGAATCGATCATTTTATCTGTAGTTCCAATTAATTTTTTGATCTGATTATTGGTAATCTCGGGATAATATTTTAATAAGTAAAAAATTCCATCTGGCTTATCTTGTCTACGCGCAATTGGTGTATATTTAGACTTAATTTTCTTTTCAATTGTAATTGTTCTGTTTATACCAAGATGAGACTTGGGATCTTTCTCGCATCTTTTTATTTCTTCATGAGTTAATTGACCAGAAAATATAGGATTTTGTCCTATTATTCCAGAGGCAACGTCGCCATCAGCTATTCCCTGAACTTCAAGTTCATGCAGACCGCAAAAAACA
>CAMASZ010000012.1 GCA_945861125.1 Rickettsia typhi
TTTTTAACCTTAATTGCTCTGCGAGGAGCGTTTGATAAAAAACAGATCTTTTTGTTTAATGAGCGTAAATAATTTAGAGAGTTTAAAACTTCGGGATATAATTTAATACCATCATGAATTACACCCCATACGTCAAAAATATAAAAGTCATAGTTGCTTGAAATTTCAGATATTCCAGATAAAAGTTTCATTAGTTAAGAGCTTTATTAGCAACCTTTACAAAAGACTTAAATTTATTTTTACTATATTTCATTTTTATTATATCGCCGAGACGAATCTTTGATTCTTGATCTTTATTATCTATAATTATCCATGAACTTTTTGGATCAATTAAATTGGTTACTTTACCGGTTGCTATGATTCTTCTTTCGATTTCTGTTTTTCCAGTAATAGGATTTTCGGTTTCATATTGTGAAATAACCTCAAATTTATCTCCATGACCAATTCCATCTTCTGATCCTATACTTATTTTAAATATTGAATTATCTTTAAAATTTCTTTTTTCAAGAACAAAGCCTCTTTTTGATAGATTATTTCGAAGCATTGATTCAGCATCTTCAACGGCATCTTTTCCAGCATTTCTAACCAGTCCATCATCTCTTTGAATTCCTTGTTCTTGTTTACCACCAATTTGAATTCCTCCAAAGCTAACACCTCCATCTTGTTGAACATTTTCTGTGCGAGATTCATCGCCACTAATTTCAATTGTCTCTATAACCGTAAGAGAAGGCAATTCATATATTTTTATGTTTCCTGCAACTTCAGATCTATAAAGAAATGAAGGTGGAATTGAAACAACTTGCCTAGTTTTAGGATCTATAAAAGTACTACCGCTCCTATATTTGTTTGAAAAAGTTGCATTAGAAATATTTCCTGATATTGCGTAGTCAGCAATTTTTGGCCCCTTATATGAACCAGTTTTGTTCATTTCTGATAGGGCAATTTCTTGTTGCAATTTTGAACTAGCGCTACGATCAATAACTTCAGCTAAACGAAATTTTGATATTATTGATTCAATATTTTTAGCAATTGATTTACCAAGCATTGCTTGTTTTGCAACTTCAATTTCTCCCTCGTCAAAATCAAATACTGCTATTTTAGGAGGTTTACCAGATAGACTATTTTCATCTGGCATAAATTGTGTTTTTGAGATGAAATTTTTTTCATATCTATCAAAATTTTTTATAATTGGAGCGCAGGAAATTATGGGATAAAAGATTATTATTAAGAAAATAGTTTTTTTGTACATAGTTTAAATAATTAATTTTTTAGTTAAAATGATATAATGCCAATAGTTTGCATAATTCCATCATTATCTATTTTTTGCTGAAGTGAAGTTATTGCTGAGTTGTATGATTCTTTGTAGTTGATTATTGAGCTTCCAGTAACTTCAATTGAGTTGCTTGCAACTATTTTTTCTTTTATGTTGTTTTCAAATTTTATTCTGATCTTAGTTATATAAGATTCAAATATTTTATTTTCCTCGATAGATGATTTTATTGTAAGTTTTATTTGATTTGCTTTGTCCTGACTATATTTTGTTGAGGTTTTTATTTTTTCCTTATTTAAAGAGTTTTTGATAACATCGGCAATTTGATTATTAGACTTATTATCAATGAAAAATTCTAAATCATCTGAGGCACGATCAAGTTCACTTTGAAATTTTGCTATAAAAATTAACTTTTCTTTTAAATTGATGCTTATGTTTCCTCCTTTGAGAATCATTGCTTTTATTTCTAGTTCTTTACAGTACTGATTTATTTTGATAAGGGCGTTTCTCCTTTGAATTGGGTTTGAGTTTGAATTTTTATCTAAATCATTAATTTTTTTTTCTATAATCTCTAATCTATCTTTTTGTTCGTTAAGAAAATTTTTTTTATTTATTTCAACTTCAACATAAAATTTTTGTCCTGATTTTTCGCTTCTCGAAATTCTAAAATTAGTAAAAGTTATTTTTTCTATGTCTTGCTTAATTTTTTGTCTAATTTCTTCATTGGTACTATTTTGATTTTCCTCTCTAAGCATTGTGGATTCTGATGAAATACTGACTATTAAGCGTGAAGCCAGATCGGCTAAAGCAAATTTTGTAGCTTCTTCGATTGTAAAACCTTCTGAAACTCCATATAGGTTTTCATGATTATTCTGTTTGGGGTTTACGTACCAAGAAGGAGTATTTTGATTATCTTTAATATTTTTATTGCAAGAAAATAATATTAAACAAAATACTAAATTTATTAGTTTTTTATTCATCTAGGTCTTTTAAAGTGTTTTTAGTATTAGATTCACTTTCATTAATTCTACCTGAGGCAGAAGATGATTTTTTTGATTTACTGATCTCGCTTTCTGATTTTGTAGAGCAAGAAATCGCCATTAATAAAAGTAGAAGTGAAATAAATTTTTTTTTGATCATTTTAAAAACTATTTATGTTAAAGCTATGATAATATTTATTTTACCAAAGACAGTGTAAATTTATAAGAAATATCACTCTATCTATGGCTTTGGTATCTTTTGTTGTAATATTGCTCTTATTTGCAACTACTAGAAATCTGAGCCAGATCTTATTTGTAGTGCTCATTAGAACTTTAGCCCCACTTCGTGGGGGATCCCCAATTTCTCATTATGTTTGATAGTGGGTTTGTTTGATTGGTGGTAAGAAGTTTATTCTTTTTTTTCTGCTCTTTCTTTTTCAAGTTCATCAAAAATCTCCTTTGTTGCCTCTTGAGATTTATTAATGCTCTCGCGACTTAATTTTGATTTAGCTAGACTAGCCTTGATTTTACTTTCACTATTTTGTAAGAATTTGTTATATTCTTCATTAGATAGCATCATATGAACATAAAGAGTTCCATCTTCAGCTTTATAGATATTTTTTCTTACAACTCCAGAAAGAGGGATATTTTTTACAACTTCTTTTGAGGCTTGAGAAAAAAATTCTTCGACATCATCATTTTCATTAACTTTTGCCGATCTCAATGCTTCTTTAGTTACTCTTGAAACTTCAGTTTGAATCGTTGCAGCAATGTTAGCTTTTGCGTCTAACTCTGCTTTTGGAAGTTGAAACTTTATTCCTCCTTTAGATGGGCTGGCAATTCCAACTGCAGCTATTCCTTCTTTTAAACTAGGATCGAGGACCCAATTAGGAAGATTTTTTAGATCACCTAAATTAGAATTTTTATCATCTTTAGAAGAGCCAGAGCAAGATACAATTAAAGCTGAGATTATGATTGAAGCTATTATTTTTGTTTTTTTCATAAGATTTGTTAAGTTTGTTAATTTTTTATTTTGATTTGTGTCCAACTAAATTAGAGAGTGTGCGTGATCAAACTTTAATTAACATTTGTAAGAATTTCACAACATTAAAATGATTTTAGATATTTTAGTTTGTTAATTTAAAATTATTACAAGATATTAAAAAGATGAAAACATCATTTATAAATAGGTTAGAATAATAATTTTTTTTAATCTACGATATTAATGTTTATTCTTTTTTTTAAACAATCTCTTTTTTATTTATTAAAATTATTCCAACTGAAATATAAATAACCGTTACCATCCATGTTGACGCAAATATAGATATAATACTAGAGGATCCTAAAGACTTTATAATATTTAAAAAAATATAAATTATTAAACCAAGAATTGTTCCAATTAGCAGATTCAAGAAGGACTTGTTGTTTCTAGTATGAACAATACCAAAATATGCTCCAAATAAAGTCATGCCAATAAATAAAATCGGTAAATTTAGTAGATAATGAAAATAAACTTTAAACTTTTTCGAATTAAGTCCAGAGTGATCCATGTCTTTGATTATTTGCAATAGTTCAAAAAACGAAAATAACTCAGCATTTTGAAAGTTATTTACAAGTTTATTGGTAATAAAATCTTTATTAAAATCGGTAGCAATAGATATATTTTTTATTGGTTTGTTGATAGAGAATTTATCATTCATGATTCCTTTTTTTACAAGCCATTCCTTGTTAGAAAGATGCATCTCGTCAGTATAAATTTTTTTATAAAATTTTCCATTTTTATCAAAAAACCATACTGAAACCTTACTCAACTCTGAATTGTTTTGATAAATTCTTTTTGCGTTAATGATTAAACTTTCTTCTTTATTTTCAGGATTTTCTTGTTTTAGCCAAAAGCCATTTTGGGACTCAAAAAATCTATCTTTTTCTTTTTTAAGATATGAAAGCTCAATATCTTGTGATGTTTTTATCATTTTGATTGATAAAGGTAAAAAGAGGGTTACCCATATAATTCCTAAAATAAAAGATGATATTATTACTGGAGAAATTATATGCCATAAAGAGAAATTGCTATTTCTTATAATAGTGATTTCATTTTTTGTAGATAGGTTAAAGAATGAATATATGGATGCAATCAAGACAATTGAGCAAATCAGATTGTTTGTGAATTCAGGAGTTTCTAGGAAAGCTATATATAATGCTAGTTTGATTGATTTATTTGAGTAGTTTATCTTTTCGGAAATATCAATTAGATTTATAAAAAAAATTAACAAATAAAAGCCAATAAAAACTTGTAAAAACTTAAAGAAGAAATTTTTAGCAATGTAAAAATTAATTTTGTTTGCGATCATTTTAAGTAAAGTTTTTGTTTAAAAATCTTAAACCAAAGATTGCAAAGAAAATTAAGTTTACAAATGGAGCAATCATATACATTTTTGAAGAAATAATCAAATTATAAAACATTATGTTTAAGCCATAATAAAATAATCCAACCATTATTGCTGACATAAATTTTAAATAATTTTGTTTTCTTTTTAATTCGCCTTGAATTGAAAAAATTAATGCGATTAAAGTTAAAATTATTGGTGCTAGTGGATCGATAATTCTTTGAATTATTTCCGAATTTACTCTAACTTTCTCTTTTGGATTTAGTTCTAAATTATTATTTAATAATTCATGAAAATATAGCTCATTAACCTTTAATATTTTTTTATCAAACTGATGATTTTGTTCATTCAAATTAAAAATATATTTATCAAAATTTAGTATATCTGTTTTTTGACTATCAAAATTAAATTTTTGAATTGTTCCATTATTCATATAAAGCAAAACAGAGTTATTTTCTGATACTATATTTCCAGTTTCAGCGGTAATTGTAATTGTGTATTCTGAAGATCTTTGATCGTTTATTAAAATTCCCGATAATTCATTTTTTTCATTTCGGTCCTTTGAATAAAAAGTTAAATTTCTTAACGATTCAAAGGTTTTTGGATTGAATGTAAAATTGGAGTAATTGTTTGTTATATCATGGCGAAGATTTTTTAATTTTTTATTAAAATTGGGCATTAAGAAAAAAGAAATAAAATAGCAGATTATGGTTATCAATATTGCCAATAAGAATATTGAGCTTGATATTTTATTATTGCTTATTCCAGATGACTTTAAAATTGTTAGTTCGTTGTTAGAATTTAGGCGATTAAAATTAAACAATATCGCAAGAAATAAAGATATTGGTAAAATTATTAGCAAAAACCATGGCAAAATTAATACAAATAAGATCAGGAATTGCTTGATTTCTACGCTATTTTCAATAATATATTTCAAAAATGTAGTAGATCTACTAAACCAAATTAAAGAAACTAAAGAAAAAGTTATTAAAAAAAAATAACTAATAGTAGATCCAATTAGATAACGTTGATAAAGCATTTACTCAAAAATAAATTTAAAATGTCCAATATTATAATTACAGTCAATAGCAATGAAATTGAACTTGAATTTCCAATTTCAATAACAACGCTAATCCAAGAATTACAAATTGATCCTAAAAAAATTGCTATTGAAAAAGATCTAGAAATTATTAATCATGATGATTTTGATAGTACAATTCTAAATAATGGCTGTAAAATAGAGATAGTTCATTTTATTGGCGGTGGTTGATAATTTATCTCAAAATTATATTAATTTTAGTGTAATAGTAAGACAGCTTCTATGGTATTTTAGGTGCTTTTTCACCTTGTGGTAACATTCCTTTGCTGCCTAATGGTGCTGGACTTGCACTAGGTTTTGTGCTAATTAATTCTCTTGGCCCTTCTTCTTTATGACATGTTTGAAGATAACTAACAGCTGGATCGAAGACGGTTTTTAGCCCTGATGTTATTGGTTGCTCAACTAATTTTTCCCAAGATTGTTTGATGGGAAGGAAAGATAATCCAGCTATAAATTCTGAAAATGGATCTGATTTGTAGGTTATGGAGCCTGTCATTTTATTTTTAATTTCTTGGGTGTTGTAAATGGAAATAGCTCCTAAAAATAACGCAAATGAACCGAAGAAAACAGAAGACATTAGAGCTGTAGGAATTCCTAGAAATGTTCCGCCAAAAATTTTACCCAGAGACTTAAAAAAATTTTTAAACATTATTCACGAAAATTAATAAATTGTAATGGAATGTTAAAATTATTGCTTTTAATTAAAGACATTATTGATTGTAAATCATCACGTTTTTTGCCGTCAACCTTTATTTCATCAGATTTTATTGAAGACTGAACTTTTATTTTAGAATCTTTAATAAATTTAATAATTTTTTTAGCACTTTCTTGATCAATACCATTTCTTAATTTGATTTCTTGTTTTATTAAATTGCCCCCAGCCTTTTCTTCTTTTTGAAAATCCAGAACCCTAACATCTATTCCTCTTTTAGTTACAAAAACTTTTAACGAATCTCTAAGGGCGTTTATTTTATAATCACTATCAGCAGAAATTAAAATCAAATTATCTTTATTCTTAAATTCAATAGTAAAGACAGCTCCTTTAAAATCATAACGGTTGGAAAGCTCTCTTAATACTGAATTAACGGCGTTATCTATTTCTTGAATATTTAATTTTGATACTATATCAAAGCTTGGCATAACAATTTGTTGTTAAAAGGTTTTAATAAACATGATTTTAAGACTAGCTTTTTTACTTTAAAGCACTATCTATGTCAATAATCAAATCATCAACATTTTCTAACCCAACCGAAAGACGGCACATTGATTCGGTGATACCAATTTTTAATTGCTCTTCTTTACTAATGTTTGAATGAGTGGTGCTAGAAGGGTGAGTAATAAGTGATTTTGTATCGCCAAGATTATTGGAAATGTCAATTATTTTTAATTTATTCATAAAATTAAAGCACTGTCTTTTATTGCCATTTACCTCAAATGCAATCATTGCTCCACCATTTTTCATTTGCTTTTTTGCTAGAGTATATTGAGGATGTGATTTTAATTCTGGATAAATTACGGTTTTTATTTTTTTGTGTTGGGAAAGAAATTTAGCTATTTTTAATGCATTGTTGCAATGTTTTTCCATTCTTAATGGAAAAGTTTCTAAAGATTTTAAAATTACCCATGCATTAAAAGGGCTAAGTGCAGGGCCAGTGTGACGATGAAACGGTAAAAGAGTTTCTTTTATAAATTTTGATTTACCAAGTACAGCACCGCCAAGGGTTCGACCTTGTCCATCAAAGTGTTTTGTAGTAGAATACACTACGATGTCAGCATTTAGTTCAAAAGGTTTTTGAGAAAATGGTGAAGCAAATATATTATCTACAATCAGTGATGCCCCATTTTTCTTGCAGAGTTTTGCAATAAAATCTATATCTATTATTTCTAAGTTAGGATTTGCCGGAGTTTCAATAAAAACAACCTTGGTATTTTTTTTAAAAGCATTTTGCCATGATTTATTATCTACGCCATCAACCAGAGTTACTTCAATTCCATAATTAGGTAAGATTTTAGTAGCAATGTGATAACATGAACCAAAAAGAACTCTTGAAGCTATAAAGTGATCTCCCGTTTTAATTTGACACATTATTGAAGCGAAAACAGATGCCATTCCTGACGCCATAACGCAAGCATCTTCGCAACCTTCAAGTAGAGATAGTTTATCTTCTAACATCTTTAAGCTAGGATTTAAATATCTTGAATAGACATATCCTGGTTCGGTGCCATCAAATCTACTTTCTGCGGTTTCTGCCGAATTGTAACAAAATCCTGAATTTAAAAAAATAGCTTCAGATGTTTCTCCAAAATTAGAACGAATAGTCCCACCTCTGACCATTTTTGTTTCTAATTTTAATTTATCGAAATTAAGTTTTTTGTTAATGTAAGACATTGATATCTTTAAGTTTTTAGGTTTTTAAACAGCTCTGATACCAATTATGATTTTAAAATAAACATTCTTCACAAAAATTTTTAGATAAAAAAGTTAAAAAACGAAATGCTGCATACCCATACAACATAAGGCTTTTTAGCTTTTTTAGCAAAAATTTTAAAGAAGATGTTTATAAAATTCTTTAGTATAATTTAAAATGATAATTGGTATGATACCAAATCCAATCTTTAAAAGTTTTAAAAAAAATTAAAATTCTAGCTTCATATTTTTGGCTAAAAATCTCTAAAAAGCCTCAGCTGTATCGATATACAGCTTCATTTTTTAAAGATTTTTATCTCAAAAATATTTTGTTATAATTTTATTTAAAGATTGGATTTGGTATGATATGTTTTTTGAGTATGTCTTGTAACATTTTAACTTGAAAATTAATAAATATAACAAAATATTTTTAAGTTTTCGCCAAAGTTAGCGATGCTTTTTTAAAAGTCATTTGATAAAAATTATAAAAACTAGAGCTGTAATGTATCTGATCAAGGTTTTTTAGAAGTTATAATGCAACGATTATTTTTATAAGTTTCAAGTATTTCTAAAATTAATTTCTTAATTTCATACTATCAAGCATTTCTGTGGTATCAGATGTTAAAACTTCAACTTTAACTTCAGTGGTACCGCGATCTTTAAAGCCAAGAATATCAGCTGCTCTTTCGGATACATCAATTATTCTGCTTTTAGCAAACGGACCACGATCATTAACTTTTACGATTACACTTTTATCATTATATAAGTTGGTAACTCGGACTATTGATGATAGTGGAAGGGTGGGGTGCGCAGCAGTTAAATCTCCTTTATTATATATTTCGCCATTAGCAGTGATTTTGCCATTAAATTCGTCACCATACCAGGAAGCAGTTCCAAATTCTTTAAAAGATTCATATTCTTTTGGTGAATAAGAGATTCCAAAAACTGAATATGGTTTTCCTATTTTAAAGTTTCCAAGATAGGGATCTTGATTTTTATATATTTCTTCACTGGAAGAATAATTTTCGTAATTGTCTGATCCATAGCGTGATATTTTTAGATAATCATCAGGATCTTCATATTCATCATAGCTATCTTTTAGAGATTCTTTTGGGATACCAGCTTGCATTGATTCAGAAGGTTTTATTTTATAAAGAAATTTACTTCCTGCATTACGAAATCTTTGATCAAAATTTTGTTCATGACCTTTCTTTTGGTTATTACTTGAACCGTAAAGAATACAATTTGATAAGATTAGTAATATTAGGATTATATTTTTTTTAGTCATGTACTTAATCTTTTTTGAAAAAAGCCGTGGTAGTTAATTGTTTATAGCCTAATACAAAATCTTTTTTAAAAGCAAATTCTTCTTGATCACTTGTTTTAAATTCTTTTTTAGTGATCAAAAATATTCCGTATTCAGCAAATAAATTGGAAAATTTTTGAAGCAATATGAACTGATTTAGTTGTTGATCTGAGTTTATAAAAATTTCATTTTTAGTAATAAAATTTAATTCTTTGCATAAAATTTTAAAGTCTTTTATGGAGCAAAAATGAATGTTTGGTGTATCATACCATTGATAAGGAATTATTTTATTTATTGGCATTTTTCCTTTTAATAAAAGATACAAACGATTTTTATAGTAAGCAAAATTAGGTAGAGAAATTATCGCATATTTTGCAATTCTTAGCATCTCATTTATTATTTCTTTTGGATGATTCATGGTCTGAATTGATTGACTTAAAATTGCATATTCAAAACTTTGATCTGGATAAGCAAGAAGATCTTTTTCTGCATCTCCATGAATTACTGATAAACCTTTTTTAATAGCATTGCTTACTTGTTTATTGGATATTTCGATTCCTCTACCATCAACTTTTTTATGTATTTTTAGAAATTCAAGGAGCTCTCCGTCTCCACATCCTATATCTAATACTTTTGAATTTTCTTTTACTAATTTTGCCACAATTTTAAGGTCGTATCTTATCTTCATATTTAAATTAGCGATTTTAATTATTGTTAATAAATCCAGAAATAGTGTTTTCTAATTGTTCATTTTTTACCAAAAATGAATCATGGCCATTATTGCTTTCAATTGCTACAACACTTACATTAATGCCTTTAGATATTAGTGCGTATGTTATTTTCCTTGATTCAGAAGGAGGAAACAACCAATCATCAGAAAAAGAAATTAAACAAAATTTTACTTCCTTATTAATTTTGGCAAGGGTATTGAAAGCTTCACTTAGGTTGCCATGAAAATCGCTTTCTAAATCAAAGTAATCAACAGCTTTGGTAATATATAGATAGGAATTTGGATCAAATCTTTCAATAAATTTATTGCCTTGATGATGAAGATAGCTTTCAATTTCAAATTCATTATTAAAATTAAATAAAAATCCTTGTTTATTTTTTAAATCGCGTCCAAATTTATTTTGTAAAGCTATCTCAGAAAGATAGGTTATATGAGCAGTCATTCTAGCTGTTGATAATCCATTTGATGGATAAGAATTTTTTTCGATATAATTTCCATTACACCAATTTGAATCAAGCATTATAGCTTGTCTACCAACCTCATGAAAAGCTATATTTTGAGGAGAATGACGATAAGATGTGGCAATTGGGATTAATAATTTTACTTTATGTGGATACAAGATTGACCAAGATAAGACCTGCATTCCACCGGTAGATCCACCGATTACTGCGTGTAATTTATTAATGCCAAAATATTCGATTAATAAATTTTGTGCTTTAACCATGTCATTTATAGTTATTACCGGAAAATCTAAACCATAAGTTTTTGATGTTTTTTTATTTATCTCTTTTGGTCCGTAAGAGCCCATGCAGCCACCTAATATGTTAGAACAAATCACAAAAAATTTATCTGTATCAATTGCCTTGCCTTTTCCTATCATAAAATTCCACCAACCATCTTTTTGGGTAACAGGGTTTTGACTTGCAACATACTGATCTCCAGTAAGAGCGTGGCATATTAAAATTGCATTTGATTTATCTTGATTTAATTTTCCATAAGTTTGATAAGCAATTGGAAAATTTTTAATTTCGATACCGCTCGATAAAATAAGACCCTTTTCTTGGGCAAGATAGGCTATTTCTCCTATTTGGTATTTTTTTTTTAATGGACCAAAACTTGATTCAATATTCATTAGGTATTAAAAGTTTAAAGTATTTTTTATTAAACTGAGAAGAGAAAGATGATTTATACCAAATTCCATCTTTAAATCAAATTATAACAAAATATTTTTGCCAGTCGTGCCATAGGGCAACGACACGATTTTTGAGATAAAAATCTTTAAAAAATGAAGTCGTATACCTATACGGCTGAAGCTTTTTGAAGGTTTTTTTACCAAAAATATGAAGTTAGAATTTGAATATCCTATTAAATATTAAAAGATGGGATTTGGTATTATATCACTAATCGCTTTTAAATCAATATTTTGTTGATAATGTTATATTAAATCACAATTTATTATTTTTTTATTAAATTTATGAAAAAAGATCATTTAAATAATTCATTGCAACATTATAGAAAAAAAATAGATGAAATAGATTTAAAAATTTTATCTTTGCTTGCAGATAGAATTTCTTTGATAAAAAAAGTTGGGGAGTTAAAAAAAGAATATCGAGATAAATTTTTTATAAAATCTGCTCGTGAAGCTGATATGATAAAGAATCTGATCAGTAAAAATAATGCTGATTTTCCAAAGTCGTTAATAGTTAATATTTGGCGAAAAATTATTACTACTGCCAATATAAATGAGCAATCAATCAAATTACTAGTTCACAATCCAAGCAATATTTTAGAGTATGAGTATCTTATCAAAGAATATTATTCATCAGAAGTTCCGATTTTAAATCGTAAAAATGTTAGTGATATTATATTCGAGCTTGAAAATAATTTAGCTAATATTGCAATATTTCCCTTACCAAAACTTAATTCTGAAATAAAAGAAAAAGAAGATATCGATCAAAATTGGTGGATATCAATTGCAAATAGTAATAAAGGTTTAAAAGTTTTCACAAAAATACCATTTATTTACGATATTAAAGATGAAAATCATCAACTAGTGGCCTTGGCCATCAAAGATGCAGAAGAATCAAGTGAAGATCTTAGTTTAGTTTGTATAAAAACAGATAATAATATTACTAAATCACAGATAATTCTTGCTTTTGAAGAAGAAAATATTTCAGCAAATATATTAAAATTTGTTAAAGTTAAAAATTTTGAAAATATTAATTTTAGTCTTGTTGAGCTAGATGGATTCTATTTGGAAGATAATTTAAAATTCAAAAGATTCTTAAATCATAATATTAGGCCATCTGCTCAGATAATAGGTCATTATCCAAGGCAAATATCTGGTAACTAAATAGATTTTTTTAATTACATGATATTATTTAATTGGTTTTGTTTTTTTAATCAAAACAACTATCTAGAGTAAAATTCTGTAATAAGGTGGGGCTCCATTTCCATTGCATAAGGAACTTCCGAGAAAGTTGGTTTATTAGTAAGTTTTATAGAAAAATTTTCCTTATCTAATTGTAGATAGGAAGGGATATCTCGTTCCATTTTTTGCATTGAATCAATTACGATAGCAAGGTTACGAGATTTAGTTTTAATTTGAATAATATCGCCAATTTTGACTTTGTAAGATGGAATATTAACAATTTTTCCATTAACAGAAATGTGTTTATGGTTTACAAATTGACGGGCTGCAAAAACTGTTGGTACAAAATTGGCACGATAGATGATGCAGTCAAGTCTTGATTCAAGTAGTGCAATAAAATTTTCACTAACATCTCCTTTTGATTTTGAGGCTAAAACGAAAGTGTTGAAAAATTGTTTTTCGGAAATATTGCCATAATAAAACTTCATTCTTTGTTTGGCGCGTAATTGAATTCCATAATCACTAATGCGACCTTTTGGAGCGGTTCCATGCTGTCCCGGTCTATAGTTTCTTTTGATATATGAATCTTTTGCTTGTCCCCAAAGACTTCCACCAAGCTTTCTGCTGAGTTTCTTTTTTGCGTTTAATCTTTTAGTCATGTTGATTTTATTTAGATATTAACCAATTGTTTTTAGGATTTTTTTAATTAGTAAAAATTTGCCCTAAAAATTTTTATAAAGAAAATCTTTATAAAGGAAATAAGTAATTCAGGCAAAGCCTAAATACATGTTGATTGTTGCTTATTTTGAAAAGCATGCAAATAAGAGAATGAAAAAACTAAAATATATACCAAGTTTAAAATTTATTGAGTTATAGATTTGGTATAGTTCAAATTTTTTATTGCCTCAAGAGCTAACAATAATGTTAATATTATAAAGCCAACACTTATGATTTGTCAAGTAATACCATTTTCATCATAAAATAACAAATTTAAGTAAAATATTTCTGTCAACTCTACTTATGTTTATGAGGCTAGAGGCTATACGATTTTATTTATATTTCTCAAATTTATCATTATTTTTTGTTTAACTAATTTGAGGAATAAAATATTGCCGAAATTATTTAATTTCATTAAAGGATTTTATTTTATGGAGTAGCGGGGGAGTGATCTGAAATATCTAATCTTCTTAAATCTTCCCCAGTTGTTTTTGGGTGCATAGATGGCAATCTTTGTTCCGCTAAAATTTGTGCAATAATATTAGATGCAATTTCTGATTTAGTTGTTGCTGGCGAATATTCTTCTATGCCTTTTTTAGATAAATTATCCCAAATATTTTTTGCATCAAAAATTGCCATTTTTCTAAGATGTAATTCTACTTGTTGATCACTACTTTCCTCTATTTTTATTAATGGTTGATAAGCCAGTGGAGGTTCTGCTGATTTAAAACTATCAAATTGTTGAGATGCTTTTGATCTATGCTCAAATTTTGATAATTTTTGAATTTGAGATTGAGATTCTTCTTGTAAATCAACGGCAGTATTTATAATTTTTTGATTAACTTCTAAACTCCCTGAATCAACAATATCAACTCCTCCTTTAGTTTTTTGAATTGTCATTTCTAAAGCTAAATTATCAGCTAATTCAATTAAATCTTTTGAATCTTGGCGAGAAATTGAGTTTAATTTTCTTATAATTTCTGAATCTGTAATTTTTAAGTTATCAGCAAGTGGATAAGTTGTTAATCCGGTTTTATCTTTATCTATAGCATAAGCAAGAGCTGTAGAAATTATTTCTTGTCTATTTAAAACTGAAGAAGAAAAATGTTGAACAGCAAAAAGTGTAAATTTTAAAAATAGTAAATTATTAGTTAATTCTTCTCTTAAATTTTCATAGTAATTTTTTATATTACTATCAGTAAATATTGTTTCCTCTGAAGAAGATCTGGCTTTTAAAAGCAATGATTCTTGATAATCAGATCTTGATTTTTCCCAGCCATCATAAAATTCTTTTTGTTTTTCACAAATATTACTAGCCGTTAATTGTTTATCACGAATAGCTATTAATTGAGGATTTGAATATTGTTTCATTAAATCTAAGGTAGATGGTGTTAATTTATCAGCATTGACAAGCCTTCTAATATTCAAAGCGCTTCTTGGATCTGTTAAACGTTGAGTATTGGCACCTAAATCAAACAAAGCTTCCATTGCAGCTGTTTTATTTTGCATTGCTGCAATTTCTATAGGAGTTATGTCATTTTTCATAGCCTTATTAACATCAGCTCCTAATTCTTTTAGAGTTTTAATTGCTTCAACTTGACCCATTTGAGCAGCAATAAAAACAGGAGTTGCGCCATCTTTATGAGCAATATTAACATCAGCTCCTAATTCTTTTAGAGTTTTAATTGCTTCAACGTAACCATTGTAAGCAGCAGCATAAACAGGAGTTGCGCCATCTTTATAAGCAATATTAACATCAGCTC
>CAMASZ010000013.1 GCA_945861125.1 Rickettsia typhi
AGTAGTTGCCAGCAGCACGAGATATGACGCCACCCGCTCCCGGTTTTGATTCAATATTGTGAATTATTGATCCTATTGGAATCACTGATAGAGGCATTGCATTACCAATTTTTACATCAATAAGAGCTCTAGAAGACATTAACTTATCGCCAATTGAAAGCTTATGTGGAGCGAGGATATAAGAATATGTGCCATCGTTATATTTTAATAATGCTATAAAAGATGTTCTATTAGGATCATACTCTATTCTCTCTACCTTAGCTTCAACATTATATTTATCTCTCTTGAAATCGATAATTCTGAAAGATTTTTTATGTCCAGCAGATTTGTGTCTAACAGTAATGTGACCTTGGTTATTTCTACCAGCTTTTTCACTAACTTTCTTGGTAAGAATTTTTAGAGGCGACCCTTTCCAAAGTTCGCTTTTATCTATAGCAACTAGCTGTCTTAAAGACGGTGTTATAGATTTATAATTTTTTAATGCCATAATTTATGAAGCAATATTTATTGTTTGTTCTTTTTTTATAGTTACCGTAATTTTTTTATAATTACTTCTTGTTCCAATAATTCCTTTAAATCTTTTTAACTTTCCAAAACTATTTATAGTGTTCACTTTTATTACATCAACTCCGTATAGTTTTTTTATCAAAGAAGCTGCTTGATTTTTAGTGCAATCTTTATCAACTAAAAACTGGTACTTTTTTTCAGCGGTGAGCTTATTTGACTTTTCAGTGTAAATTAAACCTTTTATTGTGTCAAAATTGATTATATTTGTCATTTTTATAAAACATTCATTATTTTGGTTTCGAACGTTGATTTATCAACCATTAGATAATCAAAATTTAGTATATCATAAGCATTTATAGCAATCGAACTAACAGTCTTAATATTTTTAATATTACGAATAGATTTTTGTATATTAAGATTATCTTGACTATAAATTACTAAAGCGTTTGATATATTGTCTTTGGCTAGAAAATTACTGATTTTAGAAGTTTTTATATTTTCTTTTTCATCGTTAAAAATTAGCAGTTTATTATCTTTTATTTTAACCTTTAAAGCATCTGCTAGAGCAATTTTTTTAATTTTTTTTGGCATTGAAAAATCAAAAGATCTTGGCATTGGACCATGACAAACCCTCCCCCCAACGAATTGCACCGATCTTCTACTTCCTTGACGTGCACGACCGGTTCCCTTTTGTTTCCAAGGTTTTGCAGTTGTACCCGAGATTTCTGCCATGGTTTTAGTTTTGGCGCTGCCAGAACGCTGTCTTGCTAATTGCCATCTAATGACATATGCCAAGGATTTTGCGCTTTCTAGATCAAGATTAGAAGAGGTTTTTATTTCTTTTTCTTCAATTTTGCCACTAGAAAAGTCTATTTTTTTAACCTTGAATGTTTTCATATTCAAATTTTCTAATAATTATTTAATTTTATTATTATGTCCGACCCAGATTTACCAGGAACGCAACCTTTTATCATTACCACTTTTTTTTCTTGATCAAAAAAAACTATTTCAAGATTCTTTGTTGTTATGTTGTCAACACCAAGATGACCGGCCATTTTTTTTCCACGAAATGTCTTTCCCGGATCTTGTCTTTGTCCAGTTGAACCATGAGAACGATGTGAAATTGAAACGCCATGAGACGCCTCTAATCCACGAAAATTCCATCTTTTCATTACACCAGCAAAACCTTTACCTATAGTTGTTCCTCTTACAGATATTAGGGAGCCCTCTTTAAAAATTTTATCAAATGCAATTGAATCTCCTGAATTAAAGGAAGAATCTTTTTTTATTTTGGAATTATGAATTATTCTATGAATAGGAAGATTTCTTTTATTAAAAAAGCCAATAACCGATTTCGATAATTTTTTAGCATTTTCTAATTTATCAAAAGCAATAGATAGAGTATTATGAGCCTTATTCTCTTCACTCTTCATCTCAATTACACAATTATCATACAGCCTTAAAACCGTAACCGGTATTACATTACCGTTACTTTTAAACATGTGAGTCATTCCGACTTTTTGCCCTATAATCTCTAACATTTTATTCCTTAATTTTTGTTACCATTTATTGCAATCTTAATATCTACTCCAGCAGATAAATTAAGTTTCATTAATGCATCAACAGTCTGAGCTGTTGGTATTATAATTAATAATCTTTTAGAAGATCTTATTTCATATTGCTCACGAGAGTCTTTATCAACGTGAGGACTTCTAATTACACAAAATTTTTGAATTTTAGTAGGCAGAGGTATAGGGCCTTTTATTCCAGCACCAGTTCTTCTAACTGTAGCTATGATTTCGTTCATAGCCTTATTAAGAACAAAGTGATCAAAAGATTTTAGAGTAATTTTGATTGTATTTTCTTTATTTTTCATATTTGTATCTTACCTTACTTCAATATTTTACTAACCACACCAGCTCCAACTGTTCTTCCTCCTTCACGAATGGCAAAGCGTAAGCCTTCTTCCATAGCAATTGGGGCAATTAGTTCTACTGTTAGTTTGGTGTTGTCTCCTGGCATAACCATTTCTACACCTTGTGAGAGAGTTACTGAACCAGTTACGTCTGTGGTTCTGAAGTAAAATTGTGGACGATAGTTTTTAAAGAATGGAGTATGACGACCACCTTCATCTTTACTTAAAACATAAACTTCTGCTTCAAATTGAGTATGAGGGGTAATTGAACCTGGTTTGCACAATACTTGACCTCTTTCTACTTCTTCTTTTTTAGTGCCACGAAGTAAAACACCAGCATTATCACCAGCACGGCCTTCGTCAAGTAGTTTTCTAAACATTTCGATACCAGTACAAGTGGTTTTTTGAGTTGTTTTTATACCCACTATTTCAATTTCTTCGTTAACTTTTAGAATACCTCTTTCAATTCTACCAGTAACTACTGTTCCACGACCTGATATTGAGAATACGTCTTCAATTGGCATTAAGAATGGTTGATCAACTGGACGTTTTGGCTCTGGTATATATGAGTCAACGGCATCCATTAAAGCTTGAAGAGAAGGTTCTCCAAGTTCTGAAGTATCTCCTTCAAGACCTTTAAGAGCAGAACCTTTAATAATTGGAATTGTGTCTCCAGGGAAATCATATTTAGTAAGAAGTTCTCTAACTTCCATCTCTACTAATTCAAGAAGCTCTTTGTCTTCGACCATATCAACTTTGTTTAAGAAAACTACGATAGCAGGAACACCAACTTGTTTAGCAAGAAGAATATGTTCACGAGTTTGAGGCATTGGACCATCAGCAGCGGAAACCACCAATATTGCTCCATCCATTTGAGCAGCACCGGTTATCATATTTTTAACGTAATCAGCGTGACCTGGACAGTCTACGTGAGCGTAGTGACGAGCAGATGTTTCATATTCTACGTGAGCAGTGTTAATGGTGATACCACGTTCTTTTTCTTCTGGAGCGGCATCAATTTGATCATAAGCTTTTTTTTCAGCTAAACCCTTTTTGGAAAGATAAGTTGTAATAGCAGCGGTTAAGGTTGTTTTACCATGATCTACGTGACCAATGGTTCCGATATTAACATGCGGTTTATTGCGTTGAAAGGTTTGTTTGGACATAGTAATAAAAAATTAATTGTTGGATTCTTATCTTACCAAATATTAACGATAATAATAATTCATTAAGAAATGAATTAACTAAATAATAGAATCGATAATAAATTATCAGATTCTAACTTTAAAAAACATACTAAAGCTATTTTGAACTTATAAAAATTTGGGTACAAAACTAAGCTTTGGTATATTTTTTATTTCACATTAAAACTCGAGATCTACTTGACAACAAATTCTTACTATTTCAAATAAATAATTATAAGAAATTTTGCAACATTTAAACAACTTAGGAACTAATCAAGCTGTAAGAAATTGTAAGGATGCAGATCTAGGTTATTAGCACTATACTTTTAGCTAGTAACGTTTTTTAAAAATTATTTTTAAAACTATTTTTTAAAACACTCTTTAACGGTTTTAAAAAAACAGTCCAACAATTTTGCCTATCTAAAATTATAATGCAAGCTATTTTATAAATAAAGATTAATTATTACTTTACAAAGTATATTCAAAATAATTTTTAGAATTAAATTGTTAAATCTTCTAAACCATCTTATACCATTTCCATCATAAAATGAATCATTTGAAGATAACAAATTAAGTTTGATCTTTTTGGGGCTAAAAATCTCTAAAAACTTTTTATTCAGTTACGCTAAAGCGAGCGACACTTTCTATTCAGTCGCGCTAAAGCAAGCGACACGAGCGTCAGCCGTATGGATATACGACTTCGTTTTTTAAAGATTTTTATCTCAAAAATCGTGTTGCTCGCTTTAGCGCGACTGGCAAAAATATCTTGCTTAATTTATTATTTCATGATGGAAATGGTATTAATTTTATTATAAATCAAATCATGAAACTTGCTAAACAAAAAAATTATCAAACTAACATTCATCAATTTTATTACCATATTATCAAGCCTTATAAATTATGGTATTGCTTAATGTTGCTATCACCAATTTTTGAGGCTTTTTTTATACCGGTTTGTAATTATTCTTTAAAATTAATTGTCGATTACCTATCAAAGAATGATAATTTTAGTATCACAGATATTTTATCATCAGTAATAATATTTTGTTCAGCAGTTTTTTTAAGTCAAATGATATGGCGCGTTTATAATTACGCCAATTTTAAATCTCAACCATTTATTGAAACGGCCATAATAAATAAAGCCTATGAAATGCTTCTGATGCATCATTATCAATTTTTCCAAAACAATCTTTCCGGCAAAATTGCCAGTCAAATTAGCACCTTACGAGACAAATATGTTAGTTTTCATGATCGAATTTTTCATGGCTCTTTATATTGTCTATCAACTATCTTAATTACTTTGGTGATTTTTTTTAATATTCATACTCATCTTGCATTAGCAAATCTAGCTTGGCTTTCGATTTCAATGCCGTTAATTTTTTTAACCAAGAAAAAACAATTTTTTCTAGCTAAAGATTCAACTGCAATCCGACAAAAAATAACCGGCCTACTTAATGACGGAATAAGCAATATAAGTAATGTTTTATTTTTTACAAATCGTAATTTTGAAAAAAATTTATTAAAAAAAGCTAATGATCAATATGCACATTTTGAACAAAAGAGAATTTGGTTTATCTACATTAATCATTTATGGATAGGATTAATTTATACAATTTTACCAATTGTAACATTATTTTTAATGATCAATCTTAGCCAAAAAAATCTAATCACAGTTGGCGATTTTGTTATGGTGCTAGCTTTAATGTTTCATTTGTTTGATAATTCATGGATATTGCTTAAAAATATTGATGGCTTAATTCATGACTATGGAAATTTACAGGAAGCTTATACAATATTTAATCATCAAAATATGGTTATTGAGGATAAGCCTTTGGTAAATTTAAAATTTCAAAATCCACAAATTATTTTTGAAAATATTAGTTTTAAATATCATGATAATTTTGTGCTAAAAGATTTTAACTTGAAAATTAATCCTACTCAAAAAATTGGACTTGTTGGTCATTCGGGAGCTGGAAAATCAACTCTAGTAAACTTATTTTTAAAAATTTTTACTGGCTATTTAGGAAAAATTACTATAAACGATCAGGATCTACAAGATATCAATAACGATGATTTACGAGCTAATATTGCATTAATACCACAAGATCCAGCCTTATTTCATCGCTCTATTTTTGAAAATATTGCCTATGGCAATAATAAATCATCACTTGATGAAGTAATTGCCTGCGCTAAAAAAGCTCATATCCATGATTTTATAATATCCTTACCAAATGGATATGATACATTAGTTGGCGAAAGAGGTGTAAAATTATCAGGTGGACAAAAACAAAGAATTGCAATTGCTCGAGCATTACTAAAAAATGCACCAATTCTGATTCTTGATGAAGCCACCTCTTCTCTTGACTCTCAAACAGAAAGCGAAATTCAGCAATCAATTTTAGAAATTCTAGAAATTGAAAACATTACTATAATAGCAATTGCTCATCGACTCTCAACTATCAAAAATATGGATCGAATTATTGTTCTTGAGCAAGGTAAAATTGTTGAAGATGATGATTTTATAACACTAATAAATAAAGAAAATGGTAGGTTTAAAGATATGTGGAATCATCAGATTAATGGCATGATAGTTTAAAATATCAATAATACCAATCCCCATCTTTAAAAGTTTAAAAAAAATTAAAATTCTAACTTTATATTTTTGGTAAAAAAGTTAAAAAACGAAATGCTGTATACCCATACATCTGATACCAAATCCCATCTTTAAATCAAATTATAACAAAATATTTTTGCCAGTCGTGCCTAGGGCAACGACACGATTTTTGAGATAAAAATCTTTAAAAAATGAAGTTGTATATCCATACAGCTGAAGCTTTTTGAAGATTTTTTTACCAAAAATATGAAGTTAGAATTTGAATATCCTATTGAATATTTAAAGATGGGATTTGGTATGAGGCTTTTTAGAGATTTTTAGCTAAGAATATTTTGTTATAATTTTATTTAAAGATGGGATTTGGTATTAAAGAATTTTATAAATAATCTTCTTTAAAATTTTTGTGAAGAATGTTTAAAATGAGAAATGATATTAGACAGCACTATCTTTAAGATAGGAATCCATCAAGAAGCTAGAATCTTGCCATAAAAAACTTAAACAAAGAACAAAAAACTTAACTAGAAGCAGATATAATATTGGATATTTAAATTATGCTTTCTTAGCTTTTATTTCATCAGCAACATGAGATGGCACTGGCTCATATGAATCAAATTCCATACTATAGCTAGCACGACCTTGAGAAAGAGAGCGCAAACTGTTTACATAACCAAACATTGAAGCCAATGGAACTTTTGCAGTTATAACTTGAGCAATATCTCTTGCTTCTAGATTTTGAATCTGCCCTCTTCGAGAATTAATGTCACCAATTACATCACCCATGTAATCTTCTGGAGTAACTACCTCGACCTTCATAATTGGTTCAAGAATAATTGAACCAGCTTTTTCCATAGCTTCACGGAAAGCTGAGCGAGCCGCAATTTCAAAAGCCAAAACACTTGAGTCAACATCGTGATAAGCACCATCTATTAGACGTGCTTTCAAACGAACTACTGGATAGCCAGCTAAAATTCCGGTTTCTTTAGCAGATTCTAAACCCTTTTCAACGCCAGGAATATATTCTTTTGGAACTCTTCCACCAACAATTTCACTTTTAAAGATAAAGGTTTCTTTTTCATCCGCAGGAAGTGGTTCAAAAATTATTTTAACTTTTGCAAATTGACCAGCTCCACCTGATTGTTTTTTATGAGTATAATCGATTTCGGTTAACTTAGTAATAGCCTCACGATAAGCAACTTTCGGTTGTCCAATATTGGCATCAACTTTAAATTCACGCTTCATACGATCAACAATGATCTCAAGATGTAATTCACCCATTCCTTTAAGAATAGTTTGGCCCGATTCTCTATCGGATTCAATACGAAGTGAAGGATCTTCTGATGCTAATCTTGAAAGCGCCATACCCATTTTTTCTTGATCCGCTGTTGATTTAGGTTCAACAGAAACTTCAATAACTGGCTCTGGAAATATCATTCTTTCTAAAACTATATCATTACCCGTTTCAACAATAGTATCACCAGTGGTTGTTGCTTTTAAGCCAGCTAGTGCGACTATATCTCCAGCATGAGCTTCTTTGATATCTTCGCGATTATTAGCATGCATTAACAATATTCTTCCGATTCTTTCTTTTGAACCTTTGGTAGTGTTTATAACTCCAGTTCCACTCATTAGTGTTCCAGAATAAATACGAACAAAGGTAAGAGAGCCAACAAAAGGATCAGTCATTATTTTAAAGGCTAAGCCGGCAAACTTTTTATCTTCACAGTTTATGTGAATCGGTTGCTCGGTCTTGTTATCAATTGCCGGAATTTCTTTAATATCTTTTGGACTTGGCAAATAGTCAACTACTGCATCTAAAAGAGTTTGAACTCCCTTGTTCTTAAACGCTGTTCCATTAATTACAGGAACAAAAGACCCAGAAATTGTTGCTTTACGAATACATTTCTTAATATCTTCTTCAGAAATTTCTTCACCACTTAAATATTTTTCCATCAAAGCGTCATCTTGCTCAACAGAAGCTTCTAAAAGCTGTTCACGATACTGCTTTGCTTTTTCTAGATGATCAGCTGGGATTTCCTCATAAACATAATCGGCTCCCATGGTTTCATCCTTCCATACCACAGCCTTCATTTTTACTAAATCAATTAAACCGCCGTAATTTTCAGCTTCGTTAATTGGCAATTGAATTGGAATTGGTCTAGCTCCAAGTCTTGTTTTCATCATGTCAACGCAACGATAAAAATTAGCGCCAATACGATCCATTTTGTTAACAAAGCATATTCTTGGAACTTTGTATTTATTAGCTTGACGCCAAACTGTTTCTGATTGCGGCTCAACTCCAGCAACTGAGTCAAAAACTGCCACAGCACCATCAAGAACTCGAAGTGAACGCTCTACTTCAATTGTAAAATCAACGTGACCAGGTGTGTCAATGATGTTAATACGATGATTCTTCCAAAAACAAGTTGTAGCTGCAGAAGTTATAGTTATACCCCTTTCTTGCTCTTGCTCCATCCAATCCATAGTAGCTGCACCGTCGTGCACTTCACCAATTTTATGAGATTTACCAGTATAATAAAGAATACGCTCAGTAGTGGTTGTTTTGCCAGCATCAATATGTGCCATAATTCCGATATTGCGATATTTTTCTATTTCAATTTGACGCGCCATATAAAGAAATTTTAATTAAATTAATTTTTAAAAGGTTAGGAAACAGTAGTTGATTTAAACAAAGTAGTTTCACAGTGGGTTGTAATTATTGATCAAATTGAGGAAATAAAAGCAAATCTACCACTTATAATGAGCAAAAGCCTTATTAGCTTCTGCCATTTTAAATACTTCTTCTTTTTTCTTTGCTGCCCAGCCCTTACCATCAATAGATTCGAGTATTACTATTGAAACTTTTGAAGCTAAACTTTTGCCCTTAATATTTTCGATCGAGGTTTTTAACCATTTTAAAGCAAGAGCAGAACCACGACGAGCTGAAACTTCAACTGGAATTTGATAAGTAGCGCCCCCTATTCTACGTGATCTAACCTCAACTTTAGGAATTATATTCTCGAGAGCTTCTTCAAAAATTTTTACTGGATGTTTTTTTAATTTTTTTTCTAATTCTTCAAAAGACTGGTAAATAGCTTTCTCAACAACTGATTTTTTACCATGATCCATTAATCTGTTAATGAAGCGAGAAACTATAACCTCACCATATTTTGCATCTGGAAATATTTTTCTAATTTTTGCTTTTCTTCTTCTCATTTTTTATTTTATTTAATTAATTATTTAGGTTTTTGTGCCCCATATTTTGAACGAGCTTGCTTTCTGTTTTTAACACCTTGAGTATCAAGAGAACCTCTCACAATGTGATAACGGACACCCGGAAGATCTTTAACACGACCCCCTCTAATTGCAACAACAGAGTGCTCATGCAAATTATGACCTTCTCCCGGTATGTAAGCAATAACTTCAAAACCGTTGGTTAACTTAACACGAGCCACTTTACGAAGTGCAGAGTTTGGTTTTTTTGGAGTGGTGGTATATACACGAGTACAAACCCCTCTTTTTTGTGGACAAGCCTTCATAGCTGGAACTTTATTTTTAGCTACCTGCTTAATTCTAGGTTTTCTAATTAACTGATTTATTGTAGGCATATTATAATGTATTACTATTTAAAATTAAGAAGAAAACACCAATGCTAATTACATTTTTCATCTTCAAAATTAAAGATTGTTTAATTTTTTAACTTCATAATTTTTAAAAAATTTAGAAGCAATTATCACGCTCAAACTGGATTAAAAAAAGCAAATGCAACATTGAAGTAGCTTTAATATAAAGTATTTAGTTTTATTTGATATAATACCAAATCTAATCTTTAAATGTTTGTATAGAATTACAAATTTTAACTTTTCTAACTTCATGTTTTTTGCTAAAAATCTCTAAAAAGCCTCAGCCATATAGCTGTACGATTTTATTTTTTAAAGATTTTATCTCCAAAATATTTTGCCAGATTGATTATTTTCAAGTTAAAATGGCATAAGATCACTTCTAGAAAAATAAAAATGTCGGTAAATTTTAATGATTCAAGTTAGATAGTCAAGATAAAATAAAGGCCGTGGCAAAACCTTAAATTTAAAATCAAAATTTACACACTTGAAGTTGTTTTGATATATTTTATTTTTTGGTAAAATTGCTACGGCCTTCACTTATAACGTTTAAAAATAACGATGGAAAGATATTTATATTCTCTAAATTTATTTTAGAGAGTTTCGCAATGTTCCGCTAAATATTTTGCAACTCCATCACTGCTTGGTTTCATACCTTTTTTACCCTTATTCCAACCAGCAGGACACACTTCTCCATGTTCAGAGAAAAATATTAGAGCATCAATCATTCTAATTGCCTCTTCAACGCTTCTACCAAGTGGCAGATCATTAACTAATTGGTGACGAACCATACCGTCTCTATCAATTAAAAAAGTTCCTCGTAGTGCAATAGCGTCTTGAATTAAAACATCGTAATCACGAGCGATGTTTTTTGTTAAATCGGAAACCAATGGATATTGAATATTTCCAATTCCACCTTTTTTAACATCAGTATTTTTCCAAGCTAGGTGGGTATATTTGGAATCAACTGAAATTCCGATTACTTCTGCACCTCTTTCTTTGAATTCTTTCAACCTATTATCGAAAGCAATAATTTCAGATGGACATACAAAAGTAAAATCAAGTGGATAGAAAAATAATATTGCTATTCTTCCCTTAATATAACTGTGAAGATTAAAAGTTTCGTTGATTTCGTTACTAGGCATAACTGCTGCTGCAGTGAAATCTGGCGCCTTTTTTCCTACTAGAACTGACATAATTTTGTTTTTTAAATTAAAAAAAGTAATACAATTTCTTATTTTAAAATAAACACCTTTCAAAAGAATTTATTTTAAAATGGGAAATTGCATAACACCGAAAAAATAATATCAATTTTTTTATAAAATACAATCTTGCAATATAAAATTAATATAAACACAATATAATGTGTTTTTTTCTAAATTTTTATACTATATATTGTTTTATCAATATTTCAAATAATTAAAACTCAATTATCTTATTAATATATGTCATTACTAGATTCAAAAGCTATATACAAACCATTTAACTACCCTTGGGCTTACGATGCCTGGTTAAAACAACAACAAATCCACTGGCTTCCTGAAGAAGTTCCTCTTGCTGATGATGTTAGAGACTGGAAGCATAATTTAACCGCTGGTGAAAAAAATTTACTAACACAGATATTTCGCTTTTTTACTCAAGCAGATATTGAAGTTAATAATTGCTATATGAAGCATTATTCTGGTGTTTTCAAGCCAACTGAAGTGCAAATGATGCTTGCTTCTTTTTCAAACATGGAAACCGTTCATATTGCAGCTTACTCACACTTACTAGATACCATTGGCATGCCAGAAACAGAATATCAAGCCTTCATGAAATATAAGGAAATGAAAGATAAATATGACTACATGCACAAATTTGGTACTAAAACCAAAAAAGATATTGCAACCACTTTAGCTGCATTTGGTGGTTTTACTGAAGGATTGCAACTATTTGCATCTTTTGCAATTTTACTAAATTTTCAGAGATTTGGCAAAATGAAGGGAATGGGTCAAATAGTTGCGTGGTCTGTGCGTGATGAATCACTTCATACTAATTCAATAATAAAGCTTTTTAGATGCTTTATTCAAGAAAACCCAGAAGTTTGGGATGAAGAATTAAAGGGCCGTCTCTATGAGGCTTGCGCAACAATTGTTCATTTTGAAGACGCCTTTATTGATCTTGCTTTTGAAATGGGCAACGTTGAAGGCTTGACCTCAAGAGAGGTAAAAAGATATATTCGCTACATTGCTGATAGAAGATTAAATCAACTTGGATTAAAGGATATCTATATGATTGATGTTAATCCATTACCGTGGCTTGATGAAATATTAAACGGAGTTGAGCACACCAATTTCTTTGAAAACAGAGTTACTGAATACAGCAAAGCTTCAACAACTGGAACATGGGAAGATGTATTTCTAGAAATAGATAGTAATCGCCAAAAAATGCTGGAAATATAAAAATAACTTATACCAAATCCAATCTTTTTATAACAAAATAAAATCAAATTTAGCATTTAATTTGGGAAATGGTATAAAACCATTTCCCATTTTAAATTATACTAAAGAATTTTATAAACATCTTCTTTAAAATTTTTGCTAAAAAATCTAGAAGGCTTTTTTTGTATCGATCTTATTTTGTATGGATATACAACATTTTGTTTTTTAATTTTTATCTAAAAATTTTTGTGAAGAATGTTTATTTTAAAATAGGAAATAGTATAATACCAAATCCCATCTTTAAATATTCAACAGGATATTCAAATTCTAACTTCATATTTTTGGTAAAAAAATCTTCAAAAAGCCTCAGCTGTATGGATATACAGCTTCATTTTTTAAAGATTTTTATCTCAAAAATCGTGTCGTTGCCCTAGGGCACGACTGGCAAAAATAAAAATATTTTGTTATAATTTGATTTAAATATGGGATTTGGTATAATTTTATAAAATCTTTTGATTTTTTAATGAGTAAAAAAATATTATTTATTGTTGAAGAAAATTTCATAAAGGGAGAATCTTATCTTGCCACTTCTAATGACTGCCTACTAGTTTTTACAGCACTTAAAGAAAAAAAAGAGGTATATCTTTTAAGTCCTAAATCACTAATTAAACAAAGTCAAAAAAAATACTTCTTAAATGCCACAAAATTATCTTCAAATTTAAACATTGATCAACTAGATAAGGCTTTATCAGATGCATTTTATATCGAAACTATTAATGCTATGTTAAATATTTCATCAAACCTTAAGAAGGATTTTTTAGAATCGGAAATTTTAGAAATAAAAAAAAATTTTTATAAAACAATCGAATATAAAAAAAAATTAACAGCATTATTAGAAGTCAAAAATGATTTGAAAAAAAAATCTATCTTTAAAAGTTCAGTTTTTTTAAAAAACGCTACGAAACAAAAAATTGATATATCTAAAATGCCAGTTTTTAATCGTAGCGAGCCTATTTCATTAGATGACAATTTTTATAATATTCTTATTAATCTTAAGAAAAATAATGTTTTTATTAATCCTGATCCTGAAATAAATAAAGTCGCAAGCGATAAAACTCTCATTTATTCAATTCATCACAACAAAAAGATTTTTGGAGTAAATTTTGCAAAAAATTTATCTGCCGAAGATTTAAAAAAAGGTAAAAATAAAATAAGTTTTGACACTAATTTTATTGAGATAGGAACTGATAAATTATCATTTTCTGAAACCTTAGAATTTTACAAAAAATTAGATAAAAATTGTAATAAAAAATTTGCAGATCTTTTTGAAAAAACAGATTTAGAAAATATTCTAAAAATCCTATATCCCACCATAACTAAAAAGAATAATAAATATCAAAAAATTATTACTGAACTAACACAATTTCGAAAAGGAATTTTTGAATATATTAAATTTCATAATATAGACTTAAATAAAGATTCAGTATTAAAACCAGCATTTTATTTTGGTGGAACTGGAATTATTATAGTTAAAAATTCTAAAATTGACTTTTTTACAGCTTTACAAAATATCAAAAAAATTTTTTTTGCTATTAAAAATGATTGTAAAAAAGAATATTTAAAAAATGTAAAATTAAATTACATTATTGTTCAAAAAAGAGCTACCAGAGCTGATTTGGGAGATTTAAGAATTTTATTATCAGGTGGGAACTTACAAGGAATTTTTGCTCGAGTAAATTCAAATTATAACAGCTACGGCGTTAACAACATTCATTATGGCGGTCATATTGAAAGTTTATTTAGGAACTATTCAATTACTCATTCTAATGCCAAAAAACTTCTTATCGATTGCAAAAAAGAAGGTTTAAAAGCAACTGATGATGAATATAAAAAAATTCAAGCCTTAGATGATTTGCTTCATAAAATTTCTATATTAAACAAAATTGAGCCTTTAAAAACTTATGCAATAATTGGCGTAGATGCCCTGCTAACTCAAATTTCTGATAATAATAAAGTTAAATATGAATATTTTTTTAATGAAATAAATTTAACCTCACCAATGGGACAAAACCAGCTTCTAATACT
>CAMASZ010000014.1 GCA_945861125.1 Rickettsia typhi
TACAGCTTCATTTTTTAAAGATTTTTATTTCAAAGATCTTCTCGCCAGACCAAGCAGCGACTAGCAAAAATATTTTGCTTAATTTAACATTTAAGCTTGGATTTGGTATAATATAAATTTAATTAAACAAAAAATATGAAAATTATAAATAAAATAATTATTTTAGCACTTTTTGTTATGCTAAGCGCTAATAGTGGTTGCTATAATGAAGATGAACAACAAGATTCTTTTTATTTCTAATTAAATTAATCACTCATATCTTAAAATTTCTGCAGGATTGGATTTGCTAGCTTTATAGGCTGGATAAATTGTTGCCAAAAAAGAAATTATTAATGACATCGAAGTTATTAACACTATATCAGAAACAAAAATTTTTGAGGGTAGTGTTGATAAAAAATAAATTGCTGGATTAAATAAAGAAGTATCGGTAAATGATTCAAGCCATAATTTAATATTATTAATGTTGGCAGAAAAAATAATGCCAATTACAAGACCAAGAAAAGTTCCGAAAAAACCTATTGAAGATCCGCATATTAAAAATATTCGCATTATTGAGCTTTTAGTCATACCAAGGGTTCTCAACAAGGCGATGTTTTTATTTTTATCATTAACTAACATGATCATGCTAGAAATGATATTAAAAGCTGCAACCAATATAATTAGAGTAAGAATTAAAAACATTACCGTACTTTCAACTTTTAAGGCATCAATAAAACCAGAATTTGCTTGTTGCCAATCATTTAAATAAAGATTGCCGTCATGCTCCAACAACTGAATAATTTCTTTTTTAGTTTTATTCAAATCTTTTAAATCTCTTAAAAAAATTTCAATTCCCGAAACATTATTATTAAAACGAAAATGAATTTGAGACATTTCAAAATTCATAAATATTGTTGACGAGTCATATTCATACATACCGCTATCAAAAATGGCACCAATTTTATAAGTCTTTATTCTTGGTATTGATCCAATTATAGTCTGATTGGTTTCTGCAGAAATTATTTTTAATTTATCTCCAACCTCAAGATTCATATTATTAGATATTCCAGATCCAATTATAATCGAATTTTTTTCATTAATTGTTTTGATTTCACCACTTTTTATATTACTAAGAATTAATTCTTTACTCTTTAAATCTTCTAATTTAATTCCTTTGATAATACCACCGGAATTTTTATTGTTTGAAGAAATCATTGCTTGACTCTCAATGATCGGATTCGCATATTTTACATTTTCAAGTTTTTTTATTTTTGAGAGTATTTCATCATAGTTATTAATTTGCTTTGAATGGCTGTAAATACTGAGATGAGAGTTAATTCCAAGTATACGATTAATTAATTCATATCTAAAACCATTCATTACTGACATAACAATTATAAGAGTTGCTACTCCAATCATGATGCCAACAAAAGAAAAAATAGCAATTACCGAAATAAATCCCTCTTTGCGCTTTGACTTTAAATAACGAAATGCAATTAAGAATTCTAGAGTTGAAAACATTGTTTATAAAATACCTTTACTTGTTGAGTACTCAAAGTGAAATAATTGATCAGGAAATATAATTTTATACATATCATGACAAGCCGTAGCGCTTTCAGCAAAGCTAGTTAAAATTAATTTAAGTTTATTTTTATAATTAGCGATATCACCAACTGCATATATTCCTTTTTCTGATGTTTGCATGGTTGATTGCTCAACTTCAATATGATTTTTATTAATATTTAATCCCCAATCCGCTATTGGCCCAAGCTCTGTAGCGAGTCCAAAAAATGGTAGCAAATATTGTGCTTCAAGTTTTTTTAGATTATTCTCAAAATCTTTTACAATCACAGCTGATAATTGACCATTATTGCCCTCTAAGGCTTCTAATTGAAATGGAATTATCAATTCAATTTTTCCAGAACTGGATAATTTTTTTAATTTTTCATAACTTTCTGGAGCGCATCGAAATTTATCACGACGATGTACTACAAAAATTTTATTTGCTATTTCTGATAGGTTTATTGCCCAATCAACTGCCGAATCTCCTCCGCCAGCAATTACCACATTTTTATCTCTAAACTCATTTTTAGAACGAATTGAATAAAAAATTGATTGACCTTCATATTTTTCAATATCGTAAAGTGGAGGTCGATTAGCTCCAAAAGCTCCGCAACCTGCTGCAATTATTATAGCCTTGCAATTAATTTTAGTATTTTTTGATGTTTCGACCAGAAAGCTTCCATCAGATTTCTTGGTTACTCTTTCAACTCTTTGATTCAAATGATAAGTAGGATGAAATGTTTGGGCCTGAGCTTCTAGGAGCTCAATTAGTTCACTAGCTAAAATTTTTGGATGAGCCGGAATATCGTATATTGGCTTTTCTGGATATAATGCCGAACATTGACCACCTATCACTTCAAGAGTATCAATAACGTGGCTTTTTATTTTTAACATACCAGCCTCAAACACCGCAAAAAGACCAGATGGACCCGCTCCTATAATCACTAAGTCTGTATTGTAGATTGTCATATTAAGGTTAGTTTAAAAAGTATTTGTAATTCTTTTTTTTGAAATTAGAATCTAGTGTAAGTAAGATGTTAAACCAAAAAATTTCTTAAAAAAGACCGTTGTAAATCCTAACAAAATTAGGTTGCGAGTCATGATCGCCTAAAAAAATGTATCAAAGTTCAAAAATCAAACTGAAGTTTGAGGTAACTTTTTTATATTATATTTAAACTGTTTCAAACTTGCAATTTTTTGTTTTTCTAAAACATCTTAATTTATCTCTTAAAAATTTCTTTTTAACTTCTGCCTCACGTTAGCAGCAAGAAATGGCAAGCCTGCCCACTTTTCCTGATCTTTTTTGCAAAGCCTTGCATAATTTTAAACTATTAGTACTATGTTAAAAACATCATCCCTTGGCTTCCCTAGAATTGGAGCAAATAGAGAGCTTAAAAAAGCAATTGAAAGTTATTGGAAAAAAGCTTTGCCTCTCAGTGAATTATTAAAAACTGCAAACGAAATTAGGGTTAACAATTGGCAAAAACAAAAAATTGCAGGCATTCACTACATCCCATCTAATGATTTTTCTTTTTACGATCAGGTTTTAGATCATATTGCTCTATTTGGAGCAATTCCACAAAGATTTATCGATAGTTTTAAATTAAAAAATAATCAAAATATTGATGTTGATTTATTATTTGCCATGGCCAGAGGAGCTCAGCGCGATGGTATTGATGTAACCGCAATGGAAATGACTAAGTGGTTTGATACCAATTATCATTACATTGTTGCAGAGTTCACAAAAAATCAAAAATTTAAACTATCTTCAAGCAAAATTTTTGATGAATTTTTAGAAGCAAAAAAAATAGGAATTGAAACTCGTCCAGTTATTTTGGGTCCAGTTACATTCTTATTACTTGGCAAATCAGTTGATGGCTCAGAAAAACTAGAATTAATTGATAATTTACTATCAGCCTATGAAGAATTATTCAAAAAATTAGAAGAGATTGGGGTTAAAGACATTCAAATTGATGAACCATTTTTGGTTACCGATTTATCTAAATTAGCAATTCAAACATACCTACACGCTTATCCTAAAATTAGAAAATTTGCTGGCTCTATAAAGCTACATCTAGCCACTTATTTTGAATCTTTGCAAGAGAACGCTGAATTAGCTTTTGACCTAGAAACTGACTCTGTTCACATAGATTTAGTAAGAGGAGAAGATCAGCTTAAAAAAGTATTAAATATCATAAAATCAAATCAGTCACTGTCAATTGGATTAGTTGACGGAAGAAATATCTGGATTAATGATTTTGCAAAATCAATTACAACAGCCAATGAGGCTATCTCAAAACTCGGCAAAGAAAGAATAATAATTTCACCTTCATGTCAGCTTCTTCATGTTCCAGTTGATTTAGATTTAGAAGATAAAATTGATACTGAAATAAAATCATGGCTGTGTTTTGCTTCACAAAAAATACAAGAAATCAATATTATTGCTAAAGCACTATCTGGAAATATTTCAGAAGTTCAATCGCAAATTGATCAAAATAAAAAAGCTAACCTAGCAAGAAAAACATCAGTTAAAATTCATAATCAAGCTGTTAAAGATAGAATTTCTAAGGCTAGCGATAATGATAAAAATAGAAAGAGTGAGTACAATTTACGAAAAAAAATTCAAAAGAATTACATTGATTTACCAATTCTACCAACAACAACGATTGGTTCATTTCCTCAAACCAAAGAGGTTCGTAAAATTCGTGCCGATTTTAAAGCTGGAAAAATTTCTATCAATGATTATGAAAAATTCATTAAAGAAGAAATTGCTCAAACGGTAAAATTACAAGAAAATATTGGTCTAGATGTTCTTGTTCATGGCGAGTTTGAGAGAAATGATATGGTTGAATATTTTGGAGAACAACTTAATGGTTTTTGCTTCACTAATAACGGCTGGGTTCAAAGTTATGGCACCAGATGTGTTAAACCTCCAATTATATTTGGAGATGTTTATAGACCAAATAAAATGACTGTTCAATGGGCTCAATATGCACAAAGTTTAACAAAAAAAATTATGAAAGGCATGCTAACTGGACCAATAACAATTTTACAATGGTCTTTTGTTAGAAACGATCAACCTCGTAAAGATACCGCTTTGCAAATTGCATACGCAATTCGCGATGAAGTAAAAGATCTTGAAGATGCTGGAATTAAAATTATTCAAATTGACGAGGCAGCTCTTCGAGAAGGTTTACCAATTAGAAACAATAAATGGCAAGAATATTTGCAATGGGCAGTTGATGCTTTCAGAATATCAGCCAGTGCTGTGGATGACAGAACTCAAATTCATACTCATATGTGCTATTCTGAGTTCAATGATATCATTGAAGCTATAGCCAACATGGATGCCGATGTTATTTCTATTGAAACTTCTCGTTCACAAATGGAGCTTCTGAATGCATTTGTCAACTTTAAATATCCCAATGAAATTGGTCCAGGCGTTTATGATATACACTCTCCTAGGGTTCCTGCAAAAGATGAAATTGCAAATCTTCTTAGCAAGGCACTTAATGTTTTAAACGCTGAACAAGTCTGGGTAAATCCCGATTGCGGTTTAAAAACTCGTGATTGGCCAGAAACAAAACTAGCCTTAGAAACAATGGTTGAAGCTACTAAATCTGTCAGGGCACAAATAAATTAATCTATATTATACCAAAGCCACTCCAAACTTAAAAATTTAACTTGGGTTAAGGCTTTGTTATAATCACAATTCCTCTAAATTGAAAATCACCAATATAACAAATTCTTTTTCAGAACTGCGCTATTTCTAATCTTATAACACTGTCGCAAATCAAGTTTTTTTAAGAAATTTTTATGATTATAAAATTTTTGAAAGGTAAGTGTACCTAGATGTACCCACCTAGAAGAAGTGATTTCAAAAATTTTAGAATTGTGAAAATTTCAACAAAAAAGTTGATTTGTGGCAGTGCGCTTATACCAAATCCCATCTTTAAATAAAATTATAACAAAATATTTTTGCCAGATTGATTATTTTCAAGTTAAAATGGTATTAGTTATCTATAGTATATTTAAAGGTGATTTTGGTATAAGGATACTGTATTATGGTAGGAATAGATCAATAATTGTATATTAAAAAATAGGTTTTAATGTCTCGTAATAAAAATATTAACTATAATTAAAATTAAGAAAAATGAATCAGGAATTGGATAATCTAATAAAAAGATTAAAAGCAAATGATGTAACTTTAACTTCAATTAATTTATTTGATAATAATATAGGAACTGAAGGAGCTAGAGCGTTAGCTAAGGCACTTCAGGAAAATAAAACTGTAACTTCAATTGATTTAGGTGATAATAATATAGGAGATGGAGTACAAAAAAATATACAAGCAGCCATAGATGATAATAAAAGAATTAAAGCAGAACGATTAATACCAAATCCCATCTTTAAATAAAACTATAACAAAATATTTTTGTGATAAAAATCTTTAAAAAATGAAGTCTTATACCTATACGGCTGAGGCTTTTTGAAGATTTTTTTACTAAAAATATGAAGTTAGAATTTGAATATCCTATTGAATATTTAAAGATGGGATTTGGTATAACACCAGATCAAAAAATTGCATTAGCAATGGGATTACATAAAAGATTAGGAGAAGAAAGTCCTATCAGAACTAAAGACGATCATTTGTTAGAAAAGATAGTTAAATGTAATAGTTTAAATTTAATCTGACAGTTTGGTTGTAAGTATGTCTATGAATCACACATACAAAAGCTTCTTGGTAAAAACTCCTAATCATGCTTAATTTCATTTTTATCTTCAAATAATATTCTATTGGCCGATCCTTCTAGATCATCATATTGCTTAGCTCTCAAGCTCCAAATAAAAGCAAATAGGCCAGCTAGACCTAAAAATAAGGTAATTGGGATTAAAAAAAGCAATACTGACATTTAGAAATCTTTAATTTTAAAACCATAATGCTTCAAAAATCTAACATCATTCTCAAAAAACATTCTCAGATCATTAATTCCATATTTTAACATGGTCAATCTTTCAATTCCAATTCCAAAAGCAAATCCTTGAAATTCAGTTTTATCAATTTTGCAGTTATCTAAAACGTTAGGGTGAATCATGCCACAACCCAATATTTCCATATATTTATCTCCTTTACCAATCTTTATTCTATCTTGCTCTACACTGTAATTGATATCAACTTCAGCAGATGGCTCGGTGAAAGGAAAAAAACTAGGGCGAAATCTTAGTTGGATATCTTTTGTTTCAAAAAATTTCTCTAAAAAATTTTCTAATACCCATTTTAAATGACCCATATTAATTGATTTATCAACAACAAAGCCTTCAATTTGGTGAAACATTGGTGTATGAGTTTGGTCAAAATCTCTTCTAAAAACTCTACCCAATGAACAAAATCTTAGCGGTGGTTTGGAGTTTAACATTTTTCGGATTTGCGTATTTGAAGTGTGAGTTCTAAGTAAAAGATCTGAATTTTTAAAATAAAATGTATCTTGCATTTGTCTTGCTGGATGATCGCTTGGCATATTAAGTGCCGTAAAGTTATGATAATCATCTTCTATTTCTGGACCAGTTGCAAATTCAAAACCAAGATTAGAAAAAATTTCTTCTATTTCAAAAATAGTTTTACTAATTGGATGAATAAATCCATTGTTTTCAGTGCGCTCTGGTGAAGTAACATCAATTTTTTCAAGGATCAATTTTTTATTTAATTCAATTTCATCAAAATATTTTTTTTTATTGTCAATTTTATTAGTTATCTCAATTCTTATACTGTTAATCTTGCTACCAAGAATCTTTTTTTTATCAGGATCTAAATCTTTTAATTGAGAAAAGAAATTATTTAAAGAACTTTTCTTTCCAAGAAAATGGATTTTTAATTGCTCAAGATCATCTTTACTGCTAATTGAAGAAAATTTGTTATTAAAATCGATTAAAATATTTTCTATACTGTCAATCATTTTGGCCGGTTGTATTTTACAATATGGTTAGGCTTAATTATATTGCAATTAGCGATATATTCAAGTTAAAAAACAGAGTAATAAAAATTGCAAGTTTAAACGAATTAAGTATATTTTTAAATATTATTTTTATAACCAATAAACCAAGTTTATCTATATATGTCAATTAATTGGTTCGGTAGTTTTGTTTTATTAAAAAAAGAAATATGGCGTTTCTTGAAAGTATATCATCAGACAATATTTTCTCCAGTGGTCAGTATAATATTATTCCTTGCGGTTTTTTCACTTTCCGTTGGTAATCATATGCAAAATATTCAAAACGTTCCTTTTGAAATTTTTATATCAGCAGGATTAATTATGATGGCTTCTTTACAAAATTCATTTGCCAATTCATCATCTTCATTTGTAATGGGAAAAGTAATGGGTCATATTGTTGACTATCTTATTCCACCGCTTGGAGCATTTGAGTTATTACTCGCTTTTACTATAGGAGCTATAATTAGGGGTATTTGCGTAGCAATAGTTGCTTATGTAACAATTTTATTTTTTGTACCATTAAAAATAATCCACATATCGGAATTAATTTTTTACTTGTTTTTTGGTTGCATGTTTTTGGGTTTGCTTGGTGTTCTTTGCGGAATAATATCAGAAACTTTTGATCATATGTCGGCTATGACAAGCTACCTAATTACACCATTAACTTTCTTATCTGGAACATTTTATTCAACAAACTCTCTTCCGCAATTTTGGCTTAACATCTCACATTTAAATCCTTTTTTCTACATAATTGATGGCTTTAGATATTCTTTAACAAATTATCATGATGGAATTTTATTTAATGGAAAAGTTTATTTAATATTAATTAATTTTTTACTTGGATTAGCTTTATTTATTATGATAAGGAAGGGTTACAAGATAAAAAATTAAAATAATTAAATTAATACCAGTTAAGTTATTTATCATTACTAAAGAATTTTATAAACATCTTCTTTAAAATTTTTGCAAAGAATGTTTATTTTAAAATGATAATTGTTATAATTTGAATATTGGCAATTAAACCCAAAATGGTTGAGCAAAACTAAAGTCTTTATATATTTCAATTTACTAAATTGAATCACTACATTTTAGTTGTTTTTTTAAAATATAAGTTAATTTGATTTTTTTAAAACATGAATGATAATTACTGTTTTTACTTTAAAAATTTTCAACAAAACACCGCAAAACATGAATAATACCATGCAAAATCCTATTCCTAATTCACCTTCGAGAGAAGAAATAATTGACTATCTCCAGCTGTATAGAAGCCAAAATGTTGGACCTACAACTTTTTTCCGCTTAATAGAAGTTTTTGGATCAGCTAGATCAGCAATTGAGAATTTTAACGGCTTCTTTATTAACAAAAATCCAAAGAGATCAATAAAAATTCTACCTAGAGATGAAGCAGAAAAAGAGCTCGAAGAAGTTGAAAAGTTTAATGCCAGAATTCTTCTCTATCATGACCATAGATATCCACAATTACTCAGAGAAATACATGATTCTCCAGCGTTAATTACTGTGAAAGGAAACATCGAAGTTTTAGAAAATAAAAAAATAGCCATAGTTGGAGCTCGCAATGCATCTATGAATGCACTATCTTTTACCAGAAGAATTGCGGTTGAAATTAGTCAAAACTCCTTAACAACAGTCTCGGGAATGGCAAAAGGAATTGACACCGTAGCACATGAAGCTTCGATATTAGGTGGAACAATAGCCGTACTCGGTGGCGGTATCGATAATGTTTATCCGGCAGAAAATAAAAGACTCTATGATCAAATATCTAAAAGCTCCTTAATAATATCTGAAAAAAAATTCAATTCCACTCCGAAGCCAGAAAACTTTGTTCAAAGAAACCGAATAATCTCTGGTCTGTCGCTAGCTGTAATTGTTGTAGAGGCAAGTCTTAATTCTGGAAGCTTAACAACTGCAAGATTTGCGATACAACAAAACAGAGATCTCTATGCAGTTCCAGGATCACCATTTGATCATCGTTGCTTCGGTTGTAATAGGTTAATAAAAGACGGTGCTAATATGATTACTGATATTGAAGATTTATATCGCGAAATATCAGATTTAAAATGTAAATACTTAAATTTATCTAAAAAATTCGATTCAACAAAAACTATCCAATTAAAACCAGACAAACCATCTAATCACCAAATTCCATCCGGTACAGATATTAATAAATTATGCGATGAAATAGTTAAAAAATTAGATAATATACCAATTGAAATAAATGAAATAATCTCAGAATTAAATGTTTCATCAAATATTATTAATGCAGCATTAATTCAACTTGAGTTATTGGATAAAGTTGAAATTAATCAGGGTCGAGTCTCTGTTAGAATTGACTAAAATTGATAACTTTATTTAATTATAAACTTGCAAATACTTTATTTACTTGCATCAAAAATACCCACATGTTCAAATTGATAACTTGATTAAAAATTAAAGCTTGATCATATTAATCAAAAATATTTGAATTTTTAAATAAAAAAAATGTAAACTTAATTAAATAGGTTTTCAAATTAACCTATTGTAATAAATTTATACCAAATCTCATATTTAAAAAATGAAATCCTATATCTATACGGCTGATGCTCTTGTCGCTAGCATAAGACATTACTAAAAAAGTTTTTTAGAGATTTTTTTTACCAAAAATATTAAGTTAGAATTTGAATATCTTATTCAAACATTTAAAGATGGAATTTAGTATTGCACAATGTTTTTAACAAAATATAGCTTATGAAAAAAAACAGAGCCTTTTCATTAATAGAATTATCGGTGGTTGTCTTAATTATTGGAATTCTTGTAGCAGGAGTTACTCAAGGTAGCAGAATAATCAAACAAATGAGACTTCTATCTGCCAGATCCATAACAAATGCCTCGCCTGTTAATTCAATTAAAGATATGATTTTTTGGATTGAAACCTCCTTAGAATCAAGCTTATTAGAATCTGAAGAAGAAGATAATCTTGACGTAAGCACTTGGAATGATATCAATAATCAATCAGGATACAGAAATAAAGGAACTTCTTCTGGTTCACAAAGACCCTCATTTATTAGCGATGCTTTCAATAGCGGTATTCCTGGGATTAGATTCAAAGGAACTGATGATGTAATGATATTCTCTAGTCTTGGCTTTAGCGGTCAACAACTTACTTACTTTGTAGTTGCTAGAAGAATAGTTGCGGTTGCGTCTTCAACAGTATTTAGCGCTGTTGCTCCATCTGCCACAAATGATAGCGATAACGATGCCTCATTAGTTGGATTTTTTGAAGGAGCTTCAAGTAATACACTTCAACCATTTAGAACCAATGGCAAATCTAGTGCAACTCATCCAGGAAATCTTAATGCTTTTATAGCAACCAGTGTTTTTGACGGAACAAACAATACAGTATATCTAAACGGAGTAGCTTCAACCTCAGTCGCTTCAACTGGAAACTTCAACATAAACAATTTATATGTTGGTTGTAGATATAGTGCTGGAGCAATTTCAAATTGCTTTAATGGCGATATCGCCGAAATAATTATATTTTCAAGAGCATTAAAAACTGATGAAAGAAAATCTGTAGAAACTTATCTAAGCAAGAAATATAATATCAAAATATCTTAAATAGCTACAATACTTACCTAATTGCAAATTTTCATAATGACAAAATTCGACAAATCGAAATTGCCTTCTCGCTATGTAACTTCATCGCATGGATGCGAAGGCAGAAAAACCATGCTCTATAATATTAAAACCGATTTATATCCAAATGGTTTAAGCGAAGAAGATATTCAAAAACCTTTTGTGGGCGTGGTAAGCGCCTGGAATGAAGCTGCACCTTGTAATATCGCACTATCTAGACAAGCTCAACCAGCCAAAAAAGGTGTTAAAGATTTTGGCGGAACACCAAGAGAATTCACTACAATAACAGTAACAGACGGAATTGCCAATGGTCATCAGGGCATGAAATCTTCGCTAGTTTCGCGCGAAGTTATTGCCGATTCTATTGAATTGACAGTACGCGGACATTGTTATGATGCCTTGATAGGCTTAGCTGGATGCGATAAATCATTACCAGGAATGATGATGGCGATGTGCCGACTCAATATTCCTTCGGTTTTTATGTATGGAGGCTCAATTTTACCAGGAAAATTTAAAGGCAAAGATGTTACCATAGTTGACGTGTTTGAGGCTGTCGGACAAAGAGACGCTGGCAAAATGAATGATAAAGATTTAGCAGAACTAACTAAAGTTGCCTGTCCATCAGCAGGAGCTTGTGGCGGTCAGTTTACCGCCAATACTATGGCTTGCGTTTCCGAGGCTATTGGCTTAGCTTTACCGGGATCTTCAGGCGCACCAGCTCCCTATGAATCGCGCGATGAATACTCTTACTACTCTGGTCAGGCAGTAATGAAATTACTTGAGCTTGGCATTAAATCACGCGATATAGTTACACTTAAAGCTCTTGAAAATGCTGCAACAATCGTAGCAGCAACCGGCGGATCTACCAATGCAGTACTGCATTTACCAGCGATTGCCAATGAATGTGGAATTGATTTTGATGCTTTTGATATTGCTAAAATTTTTAAACGCACCCCTTATATAACCGATATGAAACCCGGCGGAAAATATGTTGCCAAAGATTTATATGAAGCTGGCGGTGTACAAATGATTCTAAAAGTTTTGCTAGATGCTGGCTTTATTCATGGCGATTGTATTACAGTAACTGGTAAAACTATGGCCGAAAATCTACGCGATATAAAATTTAACAATAAGCAAGATGTGGTTTACTTACCTTCTAATCCCTTATCGCCAACAGGAGGAGTCGTTGTTTTAAAGGGTAATTTAGCAACTGACGGAGCAGTAGTAAAGGTTGCAGGCATGCAAAATGATGATTTAATATTTACCGGTAATGCTCGCTGTTTTGATAGCGAAGAAGAATGTTTTAAAGCAGTTGAACAAAAGAGATATCAAGAAGGTGATGTTTTAATTATTCGCTATGAAGGTCCAAAAGGTGGGCCAGGAATGCGTGAAATGCTGGCGACGACCGCGGCAATTTATGGACAAGGTATGGGCAAAAAAGTTGCCTTAATAACCGATGGCAGATTTTCAGGTGGAACGCGCGGATTTTGTGTTGGACATGTAAGTCCTGAAGCTAGTGTTGGTGGAGTTATAGCATTAATTAAAGATGGCGATAAAATTAAAATTGATGCCCAAAATGGTACCATCGATGTTCTAATTTCTGAAGCAGAAATTGCTGAAAGACGCCAAAAATGGCAAACTCGTAATAATAATTATAATTCAGGAGCACTATGGAAATATGCTCAAACAGTTGGTTCAGCTCGCTACGGGGCTACAACTCATTACGGCGCTAAAAAAGAAGAGATTTCTTACGATAAGATATAATCCATTTCCATCATAAAATGAATCACTTAAAAATAACAAATTAAGTTTCATCTTTTTGGCTAAAAATCTCCAAAAAACTTTTTCATAATTAAGACTGACGCAACGAGGTAAGGTAGGCTATGAGTCTGATTCTGCTTTCTTTTTACGAGATCTTTTTGCTGGCTTTTCTCTAGAATCATTAGCATCTCCATTTTCTACATTTTCTTTTGAAGATTTAGGCTTAGGATTAAGAATAACTTCAGCCTCAGACTCTGATCTTGAAACGATTACCTTAACATCAAAAGCAACATCTGAGTGCAAATTCAGTTTAACGCTGTAAAGACCAATTTCTTTGATTGGTTTTTTTAAAAAAATTTCTGAGCGAGAAATAATTTTTTCATCAACCAATTGATTAACTTTATTAGCAATAACAGAAGAATTGACCGAACCAAATAATCTACCGTCATCAGAAGCGTTTTCGATTATAATTATATTTTTTCCTTCAATTTTTGCTTTAAGATTGTTTGCAACCTCAAGGTTATTAAGATTTTTCTTTTGATATTCGCTTTTTTTTGCTTCAAAATGCTTAAAACTTGAATTGGTGTAGCATATTGCTTTATTTTTAGGAATAAGAAAATTCTTGGCATATCCATTTTTAACCTCAATAACATCGCCAATACTTCCAAGCTTGTTAATATTATCAATAAGAATTATTTTCATTTTTTTAGTTATTAATGTCTTTTTTAATAGGAGATATCAAAGCTAATTGCCTTGCTCTTTTAATTGCTTTAGCAATTGCTTTTTGTTTTTTCATTTCAACATTAGTTATTCTTGCTGCAACTATTCTTCCCCTTTCTGTAAGAAATTTATTTAAAAGTTTAAGGTTTTTATAGTTAATTTCTGATATATCTAAATCACGAAGTGGGCAAGATTTTTTTTTACGTATCACTACACTTTGATTTACTAACGAGACTTTTACGTAGTCTTCATCGTTATTAGTGGTTGTGTTATTGATATTATTTATATTCATTTTTTCTCCTATACATCGAATTGAATTTGATCAAGAAGTAGATCTAGTTTAGAAGACTCTTTCTTGATAGAGTTTTTACCTGATTTAAGATTTTTTGCACTGTTTGATACACAAAGCAAAGATTGCTCTTCATGCTTTTCTACTTTATAGGTAATTGATCTTATTACATCTTCATTATAGCCAATTACGCGATTCATCTCAGATAACGCTGAGTTGTCAGAATCAATGTTTAAAAGAACGTAATGTCCACGTGAGCTTT
>CAMASZ010000015.1 GCA_945861125.1 Rickettsia typhi
GCAATTAAAATACTGTCATGAAGCACCATTTTATACCCTTGGCCCATTAACAACCGATATCGCTCCTGCCTACGATCATATAACATCGGCAATTGGCGCAGCAATGATTGGTTGGTTTGGCACCGCTATGCTATGCTACGTCACCCCAAAAGAACATCTTGGACTTCCTAATAAAGATGATGTTCGTGCTGGAGTCATTGCTTATAAAATAGCAGCTCATGTTGCTGATTTAGCGAAAGGCAACGCTTCAGCAAAATCTTGGGACGATGAAATTTCAAAAGCTAGATTTGAATTTCGCTGGGAAGATCAATTTAATTTAAGCCTAGATCCAGAAATGGCCAAATCTTATCATGACTCAACTTTACCGGCAGAAGGAGCTAAATTGGCTCATTTCTGCTCAATGTGCGGGCCTAAATTTTGTTCAATGAAAATTTCACAAGATGTGCGCGATTTTGCAAAAAAACAAAATCAAAAAGACTCTTCCAGCAATAGCGAACAAAACCAACCCAATTCAATAGAATTAGGTCTACAAGAAATGAGTAAAAAATTTCGTGATTCTGGCTCTGAAATTTATATAAAAAAATAAATCTTAATGGCACTATTTAAAAAAAATATTATCAAATCGCTAAAAGAAACAAGTATTGCTGGAAGCGTTATTCGTGCAATAATATACACCATTGGCCACATTATTATTGCCATGACTTGCAATAGAATTATTACCAATACCAGCTTTGAGCTTGCTGCCCTTGACGCAATTATTGAGCCAATAATAAATGGGGTTTGGTTTTTTATGCTTGATCGTTTATGGCTAAAGAAAAAATAACGACATCTCTAAAAAGTCCTGAGCCGTTTACTTTTCAATCTGAAACATATTCTTTGAATAAAAAAAAAGTTTTTGACACCTAAATTTTAATTTAGCAATAATATTATCATCAAGTTAATTAAATTAAAAACTCAACACTATGACAAAACCTTTATCTCCGAATTTACCCCCGAACACCTCTACAAAAAAAAGAGGGCTAGTTGAAGATTTTAGAAGTTACCTTGAAAAAAGAGCATCAAAAATTAGAAGATCAGTGGCTAAAGAAACAGTTGAAATTGTTGACTGTTCATATATTGCAACAACCATAGATAATTGGTGGCGAGAACAGAAAAGCAAGGGAACAACAACAGAAGTAAAAATTGGGCAGATCTCTGCATTGCTTCAAACAAAACTTCAAAATGAACATAAGATTCTTTTTACGAAAGTCGGCCGAGCTGGCAATTACTTATCTGGAGTTGTGATGACTGGACTTTTTACTATAGAAAATAAAGAGCTAGCATCAATTGTTCACGAATCTTTATCAAATTTATTTGGACTTCAAGACATTAAATACCCTTACGAAGATCATAAGATGCTTTATATAAAGCCAGAAGGACTAAATTATAAAGAATGGGGTAATGGCAAGGGAGAAATAACTCCACATAGCGACGATCTTTACGAAAAAATAGATACAGATTTATTAGCTCTTACTGTCGCAATAGATAAAACAAAAACACCTACTCAGTTTTTTCAGGCAAAAGATATATTAAGGATTATCAATGATCAGGAGCTTCAAACGCTTCAACAAATTGAAGCAGATTTTATTTCTGGTAAAAATGTTTCTGGCTTAAAAACAAAAACCAGAAAAATAGTAGATTACAATTCGGATGATGACGAAACAAAAATTGCCCTAGATTTTCGTGTTGACAAAAATACTGGACAAAGAATGATTACTCGTCTTAGATCTCACCAAGCCTTATTAAAAAAAATTGAGGATGGCTTAACAAATTGCGCTCATATTTCGTCGGTTCCAGAGACGGGAACATTTATGATTTTTGCCAATTTAAAAGGTCTTCACGCAAGAACAGAGATTAACCTTGAAGAAAGTCATATTCAAGGTATTATGATTGATCCCGTTAAATACAGCCCTAGAACGTTATTTAGAAGCAAAGGCCCGATCAGAGATGACGATCAAGCAAATCAAGGTCGATAATAAAATCAAAAAATACTATACTTTTTAATTTATAAATGCTAAAAATTGTATCCCATCTATTAATATTATCTCTAGCTATTTAATATTTGCTATTAAATACCTAAATTTCTGTTCCTAATTTTTTGTTTAAAGTAAGAATTTGAATATTTAAATTACCTTATTCTTTATCTTATTGAGCATTATAAATGCTTGTGTAGCAGAAATTATGGCACTATCGCAAATCAAGTTTTTTTAAGAAGTTTTTGTGATTATAAAATTTTTGAAAGGTGAGCACACCTAAATGTACATGCGTTTCAAAAATTTTAGAATTGTGAAAATTTCAACAAAAAAGTTGATTAGTGACAGCAACTTAATCCTTACTATTTTAAATTAATAAAATTCATGTCAAAGAACTCGTCGATTTTAAGTATTTTTGAAATTATAAAAAAAAATGAAATTAAATTTGTAGATTTTCGTTTTACTGATTACGGTGGTCAGTGGCTGCATATAACTCACTGCGCTGATTTTGTTGGTGAAGAAGAATTAACAAAGGGCGTCGCCTTCGACGGCTCTTCTATTTCAGCATGGAAACAAATTAATGAATCAGATATGATTTTAATGCCTCAGCTGGACACTGCTTTTATAGATCCTTTTACCACGGTTCCTACATTGGTTTTGTTTTGCGATGTAATTGAGCCTTCTAATGATCAAGGATATAGCCGAGATCCCCGCTATACTGCTAAAAAAGCTGAAGAATATCTCAAAAAAAGTGGAATAGGTGATGTTGCTTATTTTGGACCAGAGCCAGAATTTTTTGTCTTTAATGATGTACGCTTTCAAACTGATAGCTACGGCAACTCCTACTCAATAGATTCTGAAGAAGCCCCTCACAATACCGCAAAAGATATTCAAGGCGGAAATTTAGCTCGTAGAGCGCAAATTAAGAGCGCTTATTTCGTTCCAATGCCAATAGACACTGGTCAAGATTTAAGATCTGAAATTGTTGAAACTATGCGTCAAGTTGGATTGACGCCAATATTGCATCATCACGAAGTTGCCACTTCTCAATTTGAAATTGGCTTCAAATATAGCACCTTAGTTGGCACTGGTGACAATATTCAAAAATTCAAATATGTAGTTCACAATGTATGTCATGCCTATGGCAAAACTGCAACCTTTATGCCAAAGCCAATTTTTGCCGATAATGGCTCTGGAATGCACGTTCACCAATCAATTTGGAAAAATAATGAAAATCTTTTTGTTGGCAATTCACATGCAGGACTATCTGAATTAGCTTTATATTATATTGGTGGAATAATCAAGCATGCTCGCGCTATTAATGCCTTTTCAAACTCAACAACCAATAGCTATAAGCGTCTAGTTCCTGGCTACGAGGCGCCAGTTTTATTAGCTTATTCTGCAAAAAATCGCTCCGCTTCAATTCGTATTCCTCATGTAACCAACGAAAAAGCTCGCAGGATCGAAACTCGCTTCCCAGATCCAGCTTCAAATCCATATTTAACTTGCGCTGCTTTAATGATGGCAGGAATTGATGGCATAAAAAACAAAATTCATCCCGGAGATCCTAAAAATCAGGATTTATATCATTCTTCAGAAAAAGAATTAAGAAAAATCCCTACTGTGGCTAGATCTTTGCGTGAAGCACTAGCAGCCCTTGATAAAGATAGAGAATTTTTACTACAAGGAAACGTATTCACTGAAGATCAAATTGAAGCTTATATTGAGCTAAAACTAAAAGAGGTTGAAAAATATGAAAATATGCCTCATCCAGTTGAATTTGAGATGTATTACAACAATTAACAAAATCCAAGCTTTTTGAATAAATGTAGTTACAAGGATTTAGAATTGGTTTTGTAAATCTCTGGCTTGCTTTGCTTGAAATATCATATCATTTTCACTAATAAACAAAAAACCCAAAAGAATTTTACTGAAAACTAGTCTTGAGCTTTTTGCTCAAAAAGATCATGAATTGTTTTAGATTGTAGCTCTTTTGAATCTTTTTTAGATATGATTATTTTAGCTTCTTTATCTTTAAAAAATTCATTACTCAATTGCTTTATTATTACATCATTGGCAACGAATGGACTGATTATATCTATAATATATATTTTATTTCCACAGCTCCAGTCATTTGGACGCAATTTAACTACTCCACCAAGCATTCTTTTTTCGACGTCTTCATTAACTAATGCCCAATTTACAAAGGCGATTGGTTCATGATTTTTATTGCGCATTATAATAAATTGCTTGGAAACAATTGACGGAAATAAGGTGGTTTCTAGTTCGGAAAGAAAAATATGTTTATGATTTGGCGATTTTGAGGCTAGAATTAGCGATGCTCCAATCGCACTTTCAATAGCAATATATGGAGGAGCTTCTTGATTTGAGAGCTCTTTGCTAGTGGCTTTATTTTGATCAGTTTTATTTGCCGAAGCTTCTTTATTATTTTTATTCATATTTTATGAAGTTTAGAGATTGGAAATCGAAACAAAGCGAGATATCACAACGAAAATTTACTAAAAATAGTTACAAATCTGCTGCAATTTTTTTTGTAAAAAAAGTAAACTAGCAACAAAACTTACAAGGAAAGTAGAGATTTGCAACATTTAGGTTAGCTATTTCTTTTAGTAATGTAAAATTGTTGCAATATAGAAAGCATATTGCTCCAAGTCCAATATATTACCAAGCCAGCAGGAAAGGCGGCAAGAACAAAAGTTAAAATATAAGGCATCCACTTTAAAACTTTTGTCTGCATAGGATCGGAAGCAGGCGGACTCATTCTTTGCTGAATTATCATTGTTATTCCCATTAAAATTGGCCACACTCCAATGGTAAAAGATGAGCTTACTTCAAACGGCAATAAACCAAATAAATTAAATATTGAAGTGGGGTCTGGGGCAGATAAATCTTTTATCCATCCATAAAATTCAGCATGCCTCATGTCAAGAGTTACAAATAAAACTTTATAGAGCGCGAAAAATACTGGTATTTGAATTAAAATTGGCAAACAGCCTGCCGCAGGATTAATTTTTTCTTTCTTATACATATTCATTACCTCTCTATTCATAGCAAGCTTGTCATCTTTATATTTTTCTTTTAAGGCGTCGATCTTTGGTTGCAATTTCTTCACCCTAGCAATTGCCATATATGATTTATTTGCCATAGGGAAAAGAGCCAATTTAACAAAAACGGTCATAGCCAAAATTGCTAGCCCAAAATTACCAAGCAAGCTATATAAAAATTCCACTATAAAGAAAAATGGTTTAGTTAAAAAATAAAACCACCCAAAATCAACAGCCAAATCAAATAATTTTATATTTAGATCTTGCGAATATTGATCAAGCAACTTAACTTTTTTAGCACCAGCAAACAAGTGTTGACTTATCTTTGTTTGCTCCTGCGGCTTTAACTCAAATTCTTTTGAAACAAAATTAACAGCAAATATATGGTTTTGATTTTTTAATTCATGTTTAAAATTTGCCTCATAAGATAATGATTTATCTGGTATTATCGCGCTTAACCAGTATTTATCGGTAATACCAAGCCAACTTCCGCTATCTCCAGCTTCGCTAAAACTCTTATTTTTATTTTTAATCATTTTATCATAATTGAGCTCATGAAGAACTCCAGCGAATGAACCTATGGCGCCTTCATGCAAAATATAATTTGATTGACCTCTATTGTTCAAAATACGATTAATTCTTCCATATGGAGCTATGGCGATATTTTCTTTCGAATTGTTTTTTACAATTTGTTCGATTGTAAACATATATTTCTCATCTAAAGAAATATTTATCACAAACTCTATTCCGCGTTTATTTTTCCAAGAAAGACTTATTGGACTATCAACAGAAAGAACTTTAGAACTAGGGCTCCATAAGGTTTCAGGATTTGGTACTTCAAAATTGGGGTCACTAGAAATCCAGCCAAAATCAGCAAAATATCTTTCTTTGCTTTCAACGGGAGCAAATAAAACAACTTCTTCTTTTTTATCAAGTTTCTTATAAAAATTAGCTAAAGTTAAATCATCAAATTTTGCACCAACAAGACTAACTGAACCATGTAAAGAGGGGGTATTAATTTTTATACGATTAGCTTGCGAGCTTTCCAAAGCTTCATCGCGACCTTTTAGATTAATATTTTTCTCGTCATTTTTATTGGCACCAGCAACCGATTCAAATTTGTTATTATTGGTGTTATTGCTTATTTTTAAATCCTGACTATTATTGGAATTTTTTTCAGAAAAATTTTCTTTACTTATTAATTTTTTTTGCCTTTCTTGATTTTCAATTCTTGGCTTTTCATAAAACCACGTCCAGCCTAACAATATTGCTACTGATACAAGGGTAGCAATGTGAATATTTTTATTATTATTCATGATTAATTAAAAATTTGCGCCTTAAGATCGCCGATGAATTCATCAAACCAAGAGTGACTTTTTACCGCCTTATACTCTTTTATTTTTCCTGATTTTTTAAAAATACAAATTATAAAGCCAGCAATTATAAACATTTTATCTTTGCCATATTTAATGTTTTTACTTTCATAAAAATAAAAATCATTGGCACAATAGCCGTGTTGCTTGATTGCTACAGACATATTTTCTATTTCTTCACAATTTAAAGCTTTGGAACTTAAATTTTTTAGCTTTCCGTCAATGGATATTACCGGGGAAACGCCATATTTCTCGGCGTTTTCAGCGATTTCTTTTGCTATAAAAGCACTACTTTCTTTTATTCCGGCTTCAATTTTATTTAAAATCAAATTTTCTTTCATGTTATTTTTTACTGCTTAATAAAATTTTTTGCCAAATTTTTGAAGAAGATATTCTAAATTTTGATTTTGATTTTTTAGCAACTATCTTACGCTCAGTGCTTGTTGCATCTATGATAACAGCATAATCAACTTTATCTAGATAGTGGTCAACAAGATTTTCTAAACCTCGATAATATCTTCTTTCAATGTCGTTGTCTGATATAAAGTGTCCACCAGTTTTGACCCTATAAGCTACCCTTTCTTTAGCTTCCTTAGGACTGTCCAAATAGAGGAATATGAGATTAACTGAATAATTTTTTTTTTGCAATTCAGCAATTAACTTCAAATAATTCTTACCAGACAAAGTAGTTTCAAAAGCAAAATCCTTCTCTTGTTTTATCAGATCGCAGATTCTTTGCAACATTATTTTTGAAGCAGTAAGATCTACAGAGCGCGGATTGAATGGGGACAGGCCTCGAGCGATTTCATCGGCATTGACAAATTCTTTTATATCGAGAAATTTTGTTAATAGGTATTTTGCCGAAGTGGTTTTGCCAGCGCCATTGGCGCCAGAAATTACATAAACTTGCTTCTTATCTATTTTTTTTCTTGGCATTTATCTTTTTTTCTTGGTGCCCTTGGTTTCAAACGCAACAAGACATTCTTTCATCGCGTCATCAACTTTTGAGATTGGTTTAATAACAATACTCTCTAGAACCTCTTTTGGCATTTCTTCTAGGTCTTTTTTATTATCTTTTGGAATCAATACCGTTTTAATTCCTCCACGTAAAGCTGCCAACAGCTTTTCTTTCAAGCCACCTATTTCAAGAACTCGACCAGATAAAGTAATTTCACCAGTCATGGCAATATTTCTTTTAACGGGAGTTTCTGTAATGGCTGAGATTAAGGAAATAAACAAAGCAACTCCAGCAGAAGGTCCATCTTTTGGTGTTGCACCCTCAGGAACATGGATATGAAAATCAAATTTGTCTAGCTCTTTGGTATCAATTTTTAAATTGCTCGCAATAGACTTGGCATAACTAAATGCGGCTTGAGCTGATTCTTTCATGACCTCACCAAGCTGTCCAGTAATTTGAATCTTGCCCGAACCTTTAAATTTTAGAACTTCTATATCTAATAGATCTCCACCATATTCAGTATAGGCAAGGCCAGTAGTTACTCCGACTAAATCATTTTCTCTAATCATTCCGTAGTGTTTTTTCTCAACTCCAGCATATTTGCGAAGATTGTCACTACTAATGTGCAAACAGCTATCTTCTTTGGTTATAATAATTTTTGCCGCTTTGCGCGCTAAATTCTCAATTTCTCGATTTAAACTACGCACCCCAGCTTCAAATGTGTAGCGCCTAATCAAGGTAAGAATTGCGTCATCGCTAATTGAAAATTCTTTGCCACTTAGGCCATTTTCTTTTATCTGTTTTGGCACCAAATGTTCTTTTGCAATATGTAACTTTTCAGTTTCGGTATAGCCATTTAGCTTAATTATTTCCATGCGATCTCTAAGAGGAACCGGTATAGTATTGATACTATTTGCAGTGGCAATAAACATTACTTTTGACAAATTATAGTCAACTTCTAAATAGTGATCAGAAAAAAATTGATTCTGCTCAGGATCAAGAACTTCAAGAAGTGCCGCAGCAGGATCTCCTCGAAAATCATGAGACATTTTATCGATTTCATCAAGTAGCATTAAGGGATTTATTGTTTCTGCTTTACGCATAGATTGCATTATTCTTCCCGGCATCGATCCAATATAAGTGCGACGATGACCCCGAATTTCTGATTCATCTTTAACGCCACCTAATGAAACTTTAATATATTTGCGATTTACGCTCTCAGCAATTGATTTTGCAAGCGATGTTTTTCCAACCCCAGGAGATCCAACTAAGCACAAAATTGGCCCCTTAGAATCTTTGGTTTTTATTTGCACTGCAATAAATTCTACTATTCTCTCTTTTACCTTTTCTAAGCCGTAATGATATTTATCTAGAATTTTCTTAGCTTTTTGCAAATCATCTATTGGCTTAGAAACTTTTGTCCACGGCAAGGAAGATATCCACTCAAGGTAATTTCTAACTACACCAGATTCCGCAGAGTATGGATTCATCTTATCCAATTTGCGCAATTCAACATCACATTTTTTTCTAACCTCTTTTGGTAGCTTAATAGCATCAAGCTTATCTTTTATTTCTTTTATTTCATTTTCTTCATCTTGACCTAATTCTTTCTTAATATTTTTTAACTGTTCATTAAGGTATATTTCTTTTTGATGCTTGGTAAATTTTTCTTGAATAGACTTATTAATTCTCTCTTCAGCTTCACCAATTTCTATTTCAGTTTTCACTACCTCAAGCAATTTATAAAACTTCTTTTTTATATCGATCTCATTTAGAATTTGTTGCTTACTTTTTAGGGTTCCGCCAGTATATGTGGCAATCATGTAAGCTATCTCATGTGCAGCCTTTAATCTACCTATGTTAGCAAGAATTTCAGGGGTAACTCTTTTATTAAATTGACTATATCGAGCAAAATTTTCTATACACGCCTTTACCAAACCTAGAGTTTCGCTATCTTCAATTGATATTTGTTGTTCACTTACAATTTCAACATTGCACAAAAAAAACTTATCAGAAGCAACAACCTCTTTGACTTCTGCTCTTGCAAAGCCCCTTACAATAACTTTCAGAGTTCCGTCAGGGGTTTTTATTGCCTCAACAACATTGCACAATGTTCCAGATGAGTGAATATTTTTTTTATCAAACTCGTCCGTATCTGGATTAATCTGGGTTACAGCAAATATTGGTTCATTTTTTTTAAAGCATTCTTCAACAGAATTTATCGATTTTTCTCTGCCTACTAAAATGGTAGTACTCATTTGTGGAAATACAACAATATCTCTTAGTGGTAGCGCATATGAAATTCGAGTTGACGAATTACTCTCAGATGATGTCTTTTCGTTCATAACAATATATAATTTAATTTAGAAAATCCTTAAATTTGTAATTTTTTTATTTTAAAATCAAATCAAATAGTGTTCGATGCTCTATTTATAACATTTAAATTAAGCAAAATAATAAACTAACCCTGAACTATACCAAGCCTTGCAAATAATTCTTGATCTTTTTGGGTTTGCGGATTTTGGGTAGTTAAGAGTTTTTCTCCATAAAAAATTGAATTAGCTCCAGCCAAAAAACATAATGCTTGAGTTTGATCGTTCATTTCTTCGCGTCCAGCTGAAAGTCTGACTCTAGATTTAGGCATCATAATTCTAGCTACCGCAATGGTTCGAATAAATTCAAACTGATCAATTGGCTCAATATTTTCTAAAGGAGTTCCTTTAACACGAACCAACATATTTATTGGCACAGATTCTGGCTGTTTTGGCAAATTTGCCAATATAATTAACATTTTGGCCCGATCCTCTCTTGTTTCCCCCATGCCAACTATTCCCCCCGAACAAACATTTAATCCGGCCTCGCGAACATTTTTTAAGGTGTTCAAGCGATCAGAAAAATTGCGAGTAGAAATAATTTCGGAATAAAATTCTTCTGAAGAATCAATGTTATGATTATAATAATCTAATCCAGCTTCTTTGAGCTTTTTGCTTTGTATATCAGTAAGCATACCAAGAGTCATACAGGTTTCTAGACCAGTATTTTTAACGGCCTTGATAATTTCACAAATTTTTTCAACATCACGGTCGTGAAGATTTCTCCAAGCTGCACCCATGCAGAATCTGGTTGCCCCCGCTTTTTGTGCATTTTCAGCGCTCTCAATAATTTGGGTCATTGGCATCAAAGATTGCTTCTGTAGACCAGTTTCATAGTGCGCCGATTGTGGACAATATTTGCAATTCTCTGGACAGCCTCCCGTTTTGATGCTAAGCAGAGTGCTAATTTGAACCTGATTGGGATCATGAAATTTACGATGTTGTTGCGAAGCCTGAAAAATTAAATCACTAAAGGGCAGGGCAAATAGTTCCAAAACTTGCGAAATCTGCCAATTATTTTTAGAAATATCAACCGAATTTTTAATTTGCTTATCGCTATTTTCGGCTGTTTGCTGTTGTAAAATCATTGCCAAATAATATGAAATTTAAAAAGCTCCCCCATCTCAACTAAAGAAGTTAAGCGCTCAAAATCTTTAGCAATTTTTGTAGCTTGTATAGGATTTTTTTTGCATAAAATTTTCATTCGCTCTAAACCTCCAAGATCAAGCAAGAATTGCCTTTGAGTTATTATTAATGAATTTAGATTAAAGCTTTGTGAAATTTTATCAAGAGCAAAAAAATCTACCTGCGCGGTAATATCAGCATTCTTAAATGCTTGCAAAAATGATATTTTTTGATGATTTTTAACAGCTTGCAAAGTGTTGGCAAAATCATAGCCACAATATCCGTAGTCACAATTAAGAACTATTCCTCCGTTACTTTTTATAACCTTACAAAGCTCAATATAAAATTTCTCCAGACTCGCACTATATTCAAAAACTGCACCGATTCTTGCTTTAGATGATGCTATCGGCGATATTTTATCAATAATAAACTGATTAACTTCACTGTCAAAATTGGCCAAAACATAGCGGGGATTGCTTAAAAGATTAGCATCATCAACAGCAACAAGCCTTTCGCACCAACCAATATCTGTTTTAACAAACTGATCAATTGCAAAACAATCCAATAATTCATTGCTAATAAAAAAAAGTTTTGAATTGATTTGATAATTTTTTGCTAAAAAATCATTAAAATTTTCACTCCAAATTATTGGAAAATGTCCAAAAAATTTATCAAGATTTTGTCTTTGAATTTTCTGCAAAACAGGATTTATTTCAATAATATGGAAAGAAGCATTATCAAGAAAATTAATGGCTAAACCATTACCTTTTTTTGAGAGATTAAAAATTGTTTGCAAAATATCTCTGAATAGAAAACCGCGTCCCGCCCCCATTTCTACTAGAGAAAACTTGTTTCGATTATCTGCAAAAAATTGCAATAAATAGCCGGCGATTACTTCACCAAAAATTTGCGAAATTTCTGGTGAAGTAATAAAATCACCATTACTTCCCAAAGGATTCCTAGTGCGATAATAGCCAAATTCCTTATCAAATAAGGCTTTATTAATAATCTGTGAAATTTTAAATGATTTTGCCATTATTGTTTTAAAGGTGAAATTCTATCTCTAAACAAGCAATACCAAATCCCATCTTTAAATAAAATTATAACAAAATATTTTTGCCAGTCGTGCCCTAGGGCAACGACACGATTTTTGAGATAAAAATTTTTAAAAAATGAAGCTGTATATCCATACAGCTGAGGCTTTTTAGAGATTTTTAGCCAAAAATATGAAGTTAGAATTTTAATTTTTTTTAAAACTTTTAAAGATGGGATTTGGTATTATAATACTAACCTCGAGATTTGATGATGCTATTTGCAAGGATTGAGAAAATGAAAGTTGATTTGCAACAGTGCCTTAAAAAGTTGAGTTGAAAAATAAGTAGAATATTTTATAGTTTTATGAAATGACAATATACTTTAAGCTCATAAAATTATGACGAAAATTGAATTACCGCTTGATTCAAAGACAGATGATCAAAATTTTAATTGCGATAAAAACAAATACAAAAAACGAGATTTTGGGCAATTTTTCACCACTAATTGTGACTATATTTTACAAGGATTAGAGGAGTTTGTTAAAGATAAACAAATAACTGATCCCTTTGCTGGAAATCAAGATTTGCTGAATTGGGTTAAAAAAAATAATTGCAAAAATGCCATTGGTTTTGATTACGATAAAAATTGCGTTGACGACCAAAATGTTTTTTTTAATGATTCGCTAAACTCTATTAAAAAATATCAATTTATTTGCACTAACCCACCCTATCTTCATAAAAATAAAGCTTCAAAAGAATTAAAAGAATTATTTTTTAAAAATGATAATTCGCAATTTGAAGATTTATATCAAATTGCTCTGAAATCCTGTTTTGACTGCGACGAAGGCATAATCATAATTCCCTTAAATTTTCTTTGCGCACAAAATTCATCAAAAATTCGTGAATTATTTTTTGCTAAATTTTCAATTATCAAACTTAATATTTTTTCTACACAGGTATTTGATGATACCACCTACAATGTAATCGCTTTTTATTTTAAAAAAAATCAACAAATTCAAGATTCAAACATCATTGACGCTACAATTTATCCGCAAAATTCTAAAATTAAAATTGAATTAACTAAAAAATCAAATTGGCAATTTGGTGGCGATTTTATTAAAAAAATTAATAAAACTAAAAACTATTTAGGTATATTTCGTTTAACCGAAGATATTGTTGAAAATGGAAATAAGGAAGTAGAAATTGCCCTACAAAATATTAGTCATAAACGCTATATCAATACCACTGAAAATTTTATAAATTTATTACAAAAAAATATTTTATTTTTAAGAGCAATTGATAGTAAAAATGGAAAAAAAATTCAACTTGAAGATATAAGAGACTATAAAATTAATGGTTTAATTGGTAAAAGTACTTCAAGAAATATGGCTCATTTAATTTTTAAAAAACCTATTTCGATTGATGATCAATCTAAAATAATTAAAATTTTTAATGAAAAATTAAACGAAAATAGACAAAAATATTTTTCATTTTTTTTGACAAATTTTCGTGATAATAATCGCAGAAGAATATCGTTTGACATCGCATATAAGCTAATCAATTTAATCTATGAAGAAAATGATTTTAAACAATCTCGATTATTTTAATATTTCAAAAAACAATCTCAAACCTCATCTTGATGAATTTTATATTTTTATTAATAAACATCCAGAAATAAACCAATATTTATATAACACCAATAAAATTAAAAATATTTTAATTACAATTAAAACTCTTGAGCATAATAATGAAGAAATAAGAATTATTGACAAATATTATGAAGAGTTATGTAAAAATATTAATAAATATTCTAATACTAATGAGTTTTCTTGCTTTGTAAATGCCTGCGACAACTCAATTGATAGTATAAAAGATGAAATTGAAATTTTAAAAATTATTGTAGAAAAATATTTTGAAAATCGAGTTCTTAATGAATTTACCCCAATAGAATGGATTCAGGCATTAATAGACAATAATTCATCAAGAAAAAAGGGTAAATGTGGTGAGGATAAATTGAGTTCAATTCTCGAAAATATTGGCTTTAAAAGAACAGCTAGCCTAGATGATTTAAAAGAAAAGAAATTTAGTTTTTTAAGGTTCTCTAGTAAAATTAATTTAAAAATAATACGCAAGGAATTTGGTCTTGAAATTAAAACCAGAACTCAAAACAAAAATCTT
>CAMASZ010000016.1 GCA_945861125.1 Rickettsia typhi
TTGTGATTATTAGTAAAATATTTGCCACAATAAGGGCAAATAACGTGATCTTTTTTACCCATATTGAGATAAACCAAAGGATGTCTTGATGAACCCCTTTCTCCATTGCATGAAACTTTTTTAGAATCAACAAACAATATATCAGAATGGCTATTTTGCAAAATCATTTTTTAAAAAATTTAATTGATATACTCTAACTATTGGGCAATATTAAAAAAGTTTTTTAAGTCGGTATTTCATTCTATTTTGCTTATTTTTTTAACAAAATTTCTCAAAATATTTCCATATATTTATCGCAATTTTATTAAATGAAGCACTAAAAATATAAAAAAATTTGAATTTAAAAACCTTTGTTAACATTGCCTAGAATGTTGCATTTTTGTTATACTAACTTTACTATATTGAGATTGTGGCAAAGTTAAGTAGTAATCTAAATTTTATTTAAATTATAAATAATGACAAGAAAAGTTTTATACTAAAGCCAATCCCTAAATATGTCTTTATAAATTAATTTTAAAACCATGCTAAAAAATTTCGGTAAAATATTTTTAACCCTTCTATTATCATTGTTTTTAAATTCTACATCACTAGCCAATAGTTTAGATTGGCAGAATCATTCAAAAAAAGTTCAAACTAGATTATTAAGTAGTACATTTAATGATGAAGGTCAAAAAAAAATAATTCTAGGAGTTCATTTTTTAATAGAAAAAGGCTGGAAAGTTTACGGTAAAGATTCTGAAGGAATAGGAATGCCTCCAAGCTTTGATTTTAAAGGATCTAATAATATTACAGATCATAAAATTATTTGGCCAGAAGCCGAGTTATCAGAAGAAAAAATTGGTAACACTTTATTTCGTTATTTTTATTACAATAACGAAGTTATTATTCCGGTTGAAATAGGCTTGATTGATGCCAAACAAACTTCTGATATTAAATTAAATTTTGATTTTGCAATTTGCAAAGAAACCTGTATTCCAGTTAATGTTAAATATGAATTTAAGGTTAATAGTGACATAGATTATGATATATTGGCAACAATCCAACCCTACTCTTCTAAATCTCTTGGACTTGAAGAAAATAATTACAAATTTATTGTAAAAAATCATCAATATGACAGTAAAACTTTATTGATAACTTTAGTTTTTGCTCTAATCGGTGGTGCCATTTTAAACATTATGCCATGTGTATTACCAGTTATTTCAATTAAATTAATCTCATTGATTAAATATTCTCAACTAACAACTAAACAAGTTCGCTTCGCTTTTTTAGCAACATTAACTGGTATTATTAGTTGTTTTTTAATATTCGCAATTTTAGCTTCAATTATCAAAGTAACTGGCAACTCCGTTGGTTGGGGACTGCAATTTCAAAATCCTTACTTTTTAATATTTTTAATGGTGGTACTAGTATTTTTTACCTCTGAATTACTTGGTATCTTTGATATTCATTTTAGTCAAAATATTATAAATTTTGTCTATAATAAAATTCTTAAAAAAGAAGCTGAAAAAAATATTTTTATACCAAATTTTTTATCAGGCATATTAGCTGTTCTTCTTGCCACGCCGTGCTCTGCACCATTCCTTGGCTCGGCAATTACCTTTGCACTAACTCAAGATTTCTTAGCTATAATGCTGATATTTTTAACTACAGGGTTGGGTTTTGGCTTTCCATATATATTTTTAATGGTTGCACCAAATTTAGTAAATAAATTGCCAAAAACAGCCGAATGGAATCTAAAAATCAAAAAAATTATGGCTGGCTTTTTAATTGCAACCACAATCTGGATTAGCTATATTTTAATCAATAACATTGGCTATTTACCCGGCTTAATTGCAATAATTATCGCTGTTAGCTTTTACAAAATATTACAACTTAAAGAAAAAATCATTCGTAATATTTTAATAGTAATCGCCTTAATTCTTATCTTTAACGTTCCTTTTAACATTCAAAAAAAACAATTTTCTCAAACTATAATTCAAAATCTTTATTGGAAAGAATTTAAAGAAGAAGATATAGCAAAATACTTATCAAATGATAAAGTTGTTTTAGTTGATATTACTGCCGATTGGTGCATTACTTGCAAATTCAACAAAATAAGAGTTTTAGAAAGTAAAGAAATTACTAATTTATTAGAAAGTGGAGAAGTAATAGGTCTTCGTGGCGATATTACTAAACCAAATGAAAAAATAATGGATTTTCTTCACAAAAATAATCGCTATGCAATCCCTTTTAATATTGTGTATGGTCCCAATGCCAAAGAAGGAATTGCCACTAGTGAATTGTTAACTAAAAAAGAATTACTTACAGCAATTAAAAAAGCTAATAAAAAAACTAAGGACGAAATAAAATAACATTAAAATGGATCTTACAAAACTCTCTATAAAACAAACTATTGAAGGCTTGAAAACAAAAAAGTTTACAAGTTTAGAGGTTACTAATTCATACATCAATAATATTGAAAAGAATCGTAATTTAAATAGCTTCATCACCGAAACATTTGACTTGGCAATCGATCAAGCTAAAAAATCTGACGAAAATATTCAAAATGGAAGAATGCGTGAATTGGAAGGAATTCCTCTAGGTATTAAAGATTTATTCTGTACTAAAAATATTCGCACCACCTGTGCTTCAAAAATTTTAGAAAACTTTACGCCACCCTATGAATCAACGGTAACGCAAAAGCTTCTTGATGCTGGAGCTATTTTTTTAGGAAAATTAAATATGGATGAATTTGCAATGGGCTCAACTAATTCTAGCTCATACTTTGGAAAAGCAATAAATCCATATAAGAAAAAAAACTCTAATGAAGATCTAGTTCCGGGAGGTTCTTCTGGTGGCTCAGCTATTGCCGTTGCAGCAAATTTATGCGCCGGCACCACTGGCTCAGATACAGGTGGATCAATTCGCCAGCCCGCTTCTTTTACAAATATTGTTGGCATTAAGCCAACATATGGCCGATGCTCAAGATATGGAATGATTGCATTTGCTAGCTCCCTCGATCAAGCAGGAGTTTTTTCCAAAAATGTTTATGACGGCGCCCTTTTACAAAGAATAATAGCTGGACATGATCCAAAAGATTCAACATCATCAAAAATTCCTGTCCCTCAATTTGAAAAGCTTCTTGGCTCTGATTTAAAAGGAAAAAAAATTGGCATCCCTAAAGAATACCGAGTCGACAATATGCCCGATGAAATAGAAAAATTATGGAATAAGGGTAAAAAGATTCTTATATCCAGAGGTGCTGAAATAGTTGATATTTCCTTACCTCACACTCAATATGCCGCTTCCGTTTATTACGTCATTGCTCCTGCAGAATGTTCTTCAAACCTTGCTAGATTTGATGGAATAAGATATGGATATCGCAATCAAGAAAAAAACTTATCACTTGAAGAAATGTATGAAATAACTCGCTCTGAAGGATTTGGTAGCGAAGTTAAAAAGAGAATAATGATCGGAACTTATGTTTTATCAGCTGGATATTATGATGCTTATTATAAGAAAGCCCAAAAGGTAAGAAGATTGATAATGCAAGATTTTTTAGAGGCTTTTAAGCAAGTTGATGCAATATTAACACCCTCTACTCCAAACTCTGCATTTGCTTTCAATGAAATTAAAAATATTGATCCCGTAACCATGTATCTAAACGATGTTTTTACAGTGCCCGCAAATTTAGCCGGCCTTCCCGCAATGTCTATTCCCGCTGGTTTCGACAATAATAATTTACCATTAGGATTACAAATTATTGCTAATAATTTTGATGAACAAACTATGCTAAATATAGCATTAGCCATTGAAGAAAATAAATAAAAATTGATTTGCGACCATTGCCTTTAAGTAATGTTAGCAATAATCTCTTTAGAGAGGTAAAAAGCACTTTGAAATGCTGATTCTATCCTTCCTTGAATTAACCAATCGCCACAAATTGCTATTTTATTTTTAGGATCATAATAAAATTTTGATCCTTTTTGCTTTGAAATATTGGCATATCGCCATTTATGAATATCGCTATGGATTATTTTTGGTAAACTGTTACCAATTGTGTATTCAAACTCTTTAATAAGCTCCTCTTTAACTTCTTCAATATTTCTATCCATATTATTTTCAGCCCAAGCATTTCTTGAAAGCACAGTATAAGCAAAAGATAATTGACGATCTGGTTTACTATTTTCAGAAGCTATCCAACTTAATTTTGAATTTTTTAAATAAGCTATATCCCAATTAATTGGCAATGCCTCATTAAAACCAATCATTAACGAGTAGCAACCAACCATTTTATAATTTTTTATTTTTTCATAAAATTCTAAATTTTCTGGAATCAAATCTAAAGCCTGTTGAGCTGGTACTGTTACTACTACCAAATCAAAATTTTCATAAAGATTATTTTCTTCATCAAGAATTGATGCGCTGTTTTTTTTATGAATAATTTTTGAAATACGAGTTTGAAATTTAATTTTAAAATCTATTGCTAAGAATTTGCAAAGTTCGTTCATTCTTGGAACCGCTACGTAGTGAGCTGGATCATCTTGCCATTTTCTTGAAAAGGTTACTATGTTTTTATCAATTTCAACAAATCTTCCACACCATTTTTTTATTATATTTTTCTCAGATAATTTTAGTAAAAATTCTTTAAATTCTACAGTTTTTGCGGTAAAAAATTGTGCTCCAAAATCAAAACAAAAATTTTCTTTATATCTACTAGACATCCTACCCGAGCAACCTCGCGCTTTTTCAAAAATTTCTATTTCAGCAATTTCTTTTAATTGATTTGCCAATACCAGCCCCGATATTCCAGCTCCAATTATTGCTATTTTTGGCTTATTCATTATCAATATTCTTTAATTCTTTTTCAATTTTTGAAACAAGCTTATCGTTATTAGGAGATATATTAGAATGGAAATAATCGATTAATCTTCCATCGGAACTGATAAGATATTTATGAAAATTCCACTTTGGAGCGGTTCCAAATCCTAATTCAGATCTTGCCCACTTGTAAAAAGCATGTGATTTATTACCAGATACAATTTCTTTTTTTACAACCAAAAAACTTACTCCATAGTTTAATTTACAAAATTTTTGTATTTCTTCGTCACTACCAAATTCCTGATTACCGAAATCTGTGCTTGGAACCGCTATTATTTCTAATCCCTGATTTTTATATTTCTTGTAGAGATTTTCTAAATCTTCATACTGTTTTGTAAACCCACATTTTGAAGCAGTATTAACTATTAGCAGAACTTTATTTTTAAATTCTTTGAGAGAAATTTTTTGACCATCTGCTTTGGTAAAATAAAAATTGTAAGCACTATTTTTTATTTCATTTTCTTTTACCTCTCTCTCTTTTGCTTGCGTAGCTTTTGACGAAAAAAAACAAAACATAGTATTTGTAAGAATAATTATTTTTAATAAACTGATATAAACTTTCATAACAATGTAAAATTAAAATGCTAGATAAAAAAATATTTAAGATCATAAAGACAAAGTGGCAAATTATCATAGCCTTATCTTCACTATTTTCAATAATTCTTCATCTAATATTTAAAAACATCAATGATCAATTAGCCGAGATAATTTTATACACAATCATAATATTTGGTGGCATTCCTCTTTTGTTACAAATAATAATTCGTTTACTGAAAGGTAATTTTGGAGCTGATTTAATTGCCTTTATTGCCTTAATTTTAGCTATTTACTTACAAGATAATTTTACTGCGGTTTTAATAATTTCAATGCTATCTAGTGGACAATCGCTTGAAGAATATGCTTCTCATCGAGCCTCATTTGTACTTGAGGCCCTTACTTCAAGAATGCCATCCAAAGTTCATTTAAAAAGTGATAATAATTTTTCAGATATCGATATTTCTCAAGTAAAAATAGGAGATTTGATTGCAGTATTTCCTCACGAAATATGTGCAATTGATGGTGAAATAATTCAAGGTTATGGAACTATGGATGAATCATATCTTACTGGCGAACCATATCGAATTTCTAAAACTATTGGATCAAAAGTTTTATCGGGAGCAATTAATGGCGATTCATTAATAATAGTAAAAACTGAAAAATTACCCAAAGATTCTCGTTATCATAAAATAATGGAAATCATGCTCAACGCCAAAGAAAAAAAACCAAAAATGCGACGGATTGCTGATAAAATTGGCGCCGTATTTGCTCCAATAGCAATCACCATTGCAGGATTATCATATTTTTTTACTGGCGATTTAGTTAATTTTTTAGCAGTTCTAACTATTGCTACACCTTGCCCTTTAATTATAGCAGTTCCAGTATCAATAATTAGCGCGATATCAATTTCTGCTAAAAGAGGAATAATAATAAAAGATCCTACGGCACTTGAAATTCTACCAACTTGTTCAACAGCAATTTTTGACAAAACCGGAACTTTAACATATGGCGAGCCAACTCTTACAGAAATAATAGCGCTCGATAAGTATAGTGCTGACGAAGTTTTACAAAAAACTGCCAGTCTTGAGCGTTATTCTAGGCACCCTCTTTCATCGGCCATTTTAAAAGAAGCTAGTAATAGAAATTTAATTTTACTTGATGCTGAAAATATTTCTGAAAAACCAGGTTACGGAATGTTTGGCAATATCAGCAATAAAAAAATCATTATTACAAGTCGGAAAAAAACTGCTAGTCATCAAATTGGCTCTATTGCAATTCCAGAAATTGAAGCTGGCTTAGAATGCGTAGTAATTATTGATAACATTGTCAGTGGATTATTAAGGTTTAGAGATGTTCCAAGAAAAGAAAGTAAATCTTTTATAAATCACCTAGGAGATAATCATAATTTTAAAAAAATAATTTTACTTTCCGGTGATCGTGATAGCGAAGTTAATTATCTTGCTCAAGCTCTTAATATTCAGGAATGCTATAGTTCAAAAAGCCCAGAACAAAAACTTGATTTTGTTAAAATAGAAACTTTAAGAAATAAAACATTATTTATGGGTGACGGAATTAATGATGCTCCAGCATTAATGACCGCAACTGTTGGTATAGCTTTTGGTCAAATTAATAATATAACCTCTGAATCTGCTGGAATTGTAATTCTTGAAAATAATTTATTAAAAGTAGATGAATTAATTCATATTAGTACTTTAATGAGAAAAATTGCCATACAGAGCGCCGGCGGAGGAATGATCTTAAGTATTATTGGTATGATATTTGCTAGCTTTGGCATGATCTCTCCTGCACTGGGAGCAATAATTCAACAAATAATTGATGTTTTAGCAATTATGAACTCTTTAAGATTAACATTCTCAAAATCAATAAATAGCGATATCAAGGTTTAAAAAATCATAGAAATTTATGAAAAGTAAAAATTAACAAATTATTTCTCTGTATTTACTTTGAAAATAAACTAATGGCTCTTTATCGCTTATTTTTGCACAATCAATAATTTCGCCAATAATAATATGATGATCACCCATTTTTATAAATTTATGTTTTTTACATTCAATATAACATAGAGAATTTTGAAAAATTGGATTGCCGAATTTGCTAAAAACATATGGCTCTACTGTCCATTTTTTAGAGTTTTTAGGAGTAGCGAAGGCCGTAGCTAAATCTTTTTGCTCAACACTTAGAACATTTAATAAAAAATAACGATTTTTCTTAAAAAATTCTAAATTAGCTGATTTATTATCAATACAAAAAGATATTAAAGATGGATTCAAAGATACCGAGGTAAAAGAATTAATAGTCATACCGAAAAAATCATCAGCAAATATTTTTTTGATTTTCTGCAAAAGATTTTCGCTAAAAGAATTTTTTTCGGTTAAGCTGGTATTAAAAAATTTTTGGATTATTTTTTTACTCCACTGATTTTCATTGGCAAATGATTGCCAAAATTCATTAAATTTTTTAATAAAATTATTTTCCAGAATAATTTTTTGCTCTAATTTTTGACTAAAAAATTTTTCAGCAAAAAAATTTCTACGACGAGCACATGCTATTATTACTCCCGTAGCAAATGTTCCAAGATTTTCTTTAATTTTCTTTTGTTCCATCAATACTTAGATAATTAATAAAATAAAACTTAAAAATATTATAACAGATGAAATTTAATTTGATTGCAATTTCTTTGATAATAATTTTTTTTACAAGCTCTTGTAAAAAAGAATGGAGCTATAAAGGCTCAAATAACCCAAACAATTGGGGTAATATTGATGAAAAATTTAAATTTTGTAAAATTGGTTATAACCAATCTCCAATCGATATTAAAGATGATTTTATTTTAAATGATTTAAAATTTAACTTAAAAAAGTCTGAAGGTGAAAAGAAAAAACAAAAATATAATTTAAAAATCGAGTTTTTTGATAGAAATATTTATATTGTAAGAGCAAAAAGAAAGTTTTTTTTATACTATCTAGATTTTCATCATCCAAGTGAGCATTTAGTTAAATCAAACAATTACTCTCTTGAAATGCAATTTATTTTTAAAAGCGATGATGAGCAGTGGATTACTCTGGCTTACTTTTTAGAAGTGGGAGATGAAAATAAAAATTTTTCTGAATTAATTAATTTTCTTAAATCAAAAAACAAAGAATCAGTAATTGATCTTTCGAAAATTATTATTGCTGATGATAAATCTTTCTTCTATGATGGTTCATTTACAACTCCTCCTTGTTTAGAAGGAGTAAAATGGTATATCATGGAAAAACCAATAATAATTTCTAAAAATCAAATGAATGAAATCATTAAAAATTCTATTTTTGTAAAATCAAATGCTCGACCAGTTCAAAAATTCAATCGTTTAGAATACTAATAAAATGCTTGAAAATTTAAACAACTCACAAACTGAAGCGGTAAAAAGTACTGAAGGTCCTTTATTAGTATTGGCCGGAGCTGGAACCGGAAAAACCAAAGTTTTAATCTCGCGCATCATTTATATTTTATCAAATTATTTAGCCCAACCACAAGAAATATTAGCAGTAACCTTTACTAATAAGGCCGCTCAAGAAATGAAAAACAGAATCGGTGAAATTATCGGTGACCAAGTTAATAATTTATGGGTTGGAACTTTTCATGCTATCGCAATAAAAATACTGCGTCGTCATAGCGAAATTGTTGGCCTAAGATCAGATTTTACTATAATTGATGAAGATGATCAAAATCGCTTAATAAAACAAATTTTAAATGATTTTAATATCGATACCAAACAATTTTCTTCTAAGGCCTATATTAACAAAATATCAATATCGAAAGATATTTTAAAAAACATAAATAATTTAAATTCAAACTTACCAAAACTTAAAGAAGTGTACGAAACCTATCAATTTCGATTAAAATCAATGAACTTCGTAGATTTTGGTGACATAATAAATTATAATCTAGAAATTTTTAGACAATCTCCTGAAACTCTAGATTATTATCAAAACAAATTTCGCTATATTCTAGTTGATGAATATCAAGACACCAATAATTGTCAATATCAGTGGCTTTTATTGCTTTCTAGTAAATTTTGTAATATTTGTTGCGTTGGTGATGATGATCAATCAATTTATAGCTGGAGAGGAGCTAATATCAATAACATCCTACGCTTTGAAAATGATTTTGTTGACGCAAAAATTATTCGTCTCGAACAAAATTATCGCTCAACTTCAAACATATTAAAAATTGCCGATTCAGTAATATCAAACAATAAACAGCGTCACGGCAAAAAATTATGGACCGAATACAGTAAGGGTAACAAAGTAAAGGTATTATCTTTTTACGACGGCAGATTAGAATCACAAACAATTGCAAATAAAATTAAAAACTTTACTCAAAATAACGGTATTAATTTTTCACAAATTGCTATTTTAGTTCGAGCAGGTTATCAAACTCGTAGCTTTGAAGAATCTTTTATTCAAAATACTATACCATACAAGATAATTGGTGGCATGAAATTTTATGAACGCCTTGAAATTAAAGACGCCATAGCCTATTTGCGAGTCTGTGTTAATTTTGATGACGATTTAGCGCTATTAAGAATAATTAATACGCCAAAAAGAGGTGTTGGCGATGCTGTTATAGCAACACTTTATCAAAAATCACAACAAGAAAAACAATCTTTTTTTAAAGTTATCAAAAATTCATTTGAAGAAAATTCTTTAAAAGGAAAATCAAAAGAAACTTTAAAAAACTTAATTGAAATATTTGAAAAATTTAATCAAAAAATAGATCAAATAACTCTGCCAGAACTAGCAAAATCAATATTGTCGGAAGCTGGCTATTTACAAATGTGGAAAAATGAAAATACCCTTGAAGCAAATTCAAGACTTGATAACATTGATGAATTTGTTAAAAGTTTGGGTGAATTTTCTTCTATTGCAGAATTTTTAGAATATATTTCTTTGATTGAAGTTCGCGATGACAGCTCAACACTAAACTCTGTAAAGTTGATGACAATCCACTCAGCTAAAGGTTTAGAATTCGATATAGTTTTTCTTCCTGGCCTAGAAGAAGGAACCTTTCCAAGCTCTAAATCTCTAGAAGATGCTAGCAGTATTGAAGAAGAAAGAAGATTAATGTATGTTGCAATTACTAGAGCAAAAAAAGAATTAATAATTTCTTTTGCCAAAAATCGTTATATTTTTGGAGAATTTCAAAGTCTAAATCCATCCCGCTTTATAAATGAGATACCCAATAACGAAATTGATTTTGAAGAAATTGATTTTGCAAATAATAACTTCTTAAACAGATTTGATTTTAATCAAAATAGTAGTAAATTTAATGTTTCGAACAAATCATATATTAAAAATAATATGAATAATAATTTTTCAAAGTTTGGTTCGTTCAATTATGGATCTAAAACAACTCAAACTAAAAACTCTATTACAACACAAAAAAATACCAATAAATCAAACATAATTAATGAAGAGTTCTCGATCGGAACCAGAGTGTTTCATCAAAAATTTGGTTATGGTAAAATAAAAAATGTTGATGGCAATAAATTAGAAATTTCCTTTGAAAAAACTGGCATAAAAACAGTTATGAAAGATTTCGTCACCACTTCACAGTAATATCATCATGTCCGAGCTTATAAAAATTTATTTCCCCGATGGCGCTCACAGAAACTTTAAATGTGGCATAACTGGATTAGAAATTGCTAAAGAAATTTCAATTTCATTAGCAAAAATTGCCCTAGCAATTAAAGTGGATAAGGAATTAAAAGATTTATCTCATAAAATAAATCACGATGCAAATATTGAAATTATTACCACAAAATCTGGTAAAGAAGCCCTAGAAATAATTCGTCATGATTGCGCCCACTTAATGGCAGAAGCTGTAAAAGAGCTATATCCTGAAACACAGGTTACTATCGGACCAGCTATTGAAAATGGTTTTTACTATGATTTTTCTCGCTCAAAGCCCTTCACTACTGAAGATTTAGAAAAAATTGAAAATAAAATGCGCGAAATTTCCAAGCGTAGCGAAGAGATATTAAGAGAAGAGTGGGATCGTGATGAAGCTATAAAATTTTTTAATAAAATTGGTGAAAAATACAAAGCAGAAATTATTTCAACAATTCCAAAAAATGAAAAAATTTCTTTATATCGTCAAGGACAGTTCATTGATTTATGTAGAGGTCCTCACGCTCCGTCAACTTCACATGTCAAATATTTTAAGTTAATGAAAGTTGCTGGCGCCTATTGGCGAGGTGATTCAAAAAATGAAATGTTGCAAAGAATATATGGCACCGCTTGGGAAAGTGAAGAATCGTTAAAAAATTACCTTCATATTTTAGAAGAAGCTGAAAAAAGAGATCATCGCAAATTGGGTAAACAACTAGATCTATTTCATATTCAGGAAGAGGCTACTGGTTCAGTTTTTTGGCACCATAATGGTTATATAATTTATCGCGAAATAGAAAATTATATTCGCAATAAAATTCAAGAAAATGGCTATATTGAAGTTAAAACACCGCAGTTGATCGATAAATCACTGTGGGAAAAATCAGGCCACTGGGAAAAATTTCACGACAACATGTTTATTGCTGAAAGTGAAAATCGCTTGTTAGCAGTAAAACCAATGAATTGCCCCGGACATGTTCAAATTTTTAATCAATCTTTAAAATCATATCGACAATTACCACTTCGCATGGCTGAATTTGGCTCTTGTCATCGCAATGAATCATCTGGATCTTTGCACGGAATAATGAGAGTTCGTTCTTTTACTCAAGATGATGCTCATATTTTTTGCGAAGAACATCAAGTTAACGATGAAACTGTTGCCTTCTGTGAATTATTAAAAGAAGTTTATAATGACTTTGGATTTAAAGATATAATTGTTAAATTTTCGACCAGACCAGAAAAAAGAGCGGGTAGCAATGAGGTTTGGGATAGAGCCGAACAAGCACTAGAACAAGCGGTTAAATATGCCGGCTTGCAATATGTTTTAAATCCCGGTGAAGGAGCATTTTATGGCCCAAAACTAGAATTTACTCTAGTTGACGCTCTTAAAAGAGAGTGGCAATGCGGAACGTTACAAGCAGACTTTGTTTTACCAGAAAGACTTGACGTAAATTATATCAATCAAGATGGAGTAAAAAAGCGTCCGGTAATGCTTCATCGTGCTATTCTGGGTAGTTTAGAAAGATTTATTGGTATTTTAATTGAAAATTATGCTGGTAAATTTCCATTGTGGCTATCTCCAGTTCAAGTTGTTGTAACAACTATTACCAATGAATTTGATGATTATGCTAGAAAAATCTATGAACTTTTAAGATCAAGTAAAATTCGTGCTAAAATTGACTTGGATTCGCAAAAAATTTCATACAAAATTCGCGAACACTCTCTGATGAAAGTTCCATACATAATTGCTATTGGTAAAAAAGAATTTGAAACCAATTCAATTTCAGTACGCAAACTTGGCGAAGACTCTCAAATAAATTTATCTCCTGAAGATTTTCTTAGAAAAATTCAACAAGAAATTAGCAGCAAAATTCTTGCTTAATTTATCATTTATTAAGTGGAAATGATATTATCTTTGAAAAAGATGAACAGTAGAGTTGCCCCAGCTAAAATAAAAATCTTTACTAGCAATTTTTTTGAAATTTTCATTTTTAAGAGATCTGATCAAAGAAATTATTTTGGCACCATCTGGTAATTCTTTTAAAAACTTTTGTTCTAATTCCAAATATCTATCTTCTTCGCAAAAAGGATGGGATAACAACACTACATCAAAATTTGCTAAATCAATATTAAAAAGATTAT
>CAMASZ010000017.1 GCA_945861125.1 Rickettsia typhi
TTATACTTTTTAAAAACAGATTATTAGTAATACTAAACACAATTTTTAAAATAAATTTTTATTTAAAAATAAATTTATAATAATATGATGGTATGAAATTTGTTGTGAATTTTGGGTTCATGGTAAATTAGTTTTTGTTTTATAGATTATTTATAAATGGGTTTGTAGCTCAGCTGGTTAGAGTGCGCGCCTGATAAGTGCGAGGTCGGTGGTTCAAGTCCACCCAGACCCACCATTAGTAATAGCAATAATTTATCTTATACCAAATCCAATCTTAAATGCTAAATTAAGCAAAATATTTTCAAGATAAAAATCTTTAAAAACGAAGTCGTATATCCATACAGCTGAGGCCCATACAAAAAAAGCCTTCTATATTTTTTAGCAAAAATTTTAAAGAAGATGTTTATAAAATTCTTTAGTATAATTTAAAATGATAATTGATATAATATAGCTCCAAAGCTAAACAAACACTAATTTTAAACATCATTTATTTAAGAAATAATTAGAAAAATTTAAATGTTTTTTAGACTTATTGAAATTCGAATTCAACAGACTCTTAATAGCCTAATTGCATTTATTATTTTTTTTGATTATCACTAACCTTTAAAAACCTTAGTAAAACTCGGCAAAAGTGGTAAGCCAAGTTCTTGCAAAAACTCATTATGTTTTTTAGTTGCCATGGTAATTTTTTCTTCGATTGCAACTAATTCTTTATTTACTTCAAGCAAATCAATTTCTTCTTCTGCTTTGGCGGTGCTGATATATCTTGAGATGTTTAGATTGTGATCATTACTAGAAATTTCACTCATGGAAACGCGTCTTGAATAGCGCCCTTCTTCTTTTCTAAATTGATAAGTTTCAACAATTTTTTTTATATGTTCTGGCGATAACTGATTTTGGCGTTTGCCTTTTTCAAAATGTTCACTGGCATTGATAAAAAGTATATCATCAGTTTTTTTGCATTTCTTTAAAACTAAAATACAAACCGGAATTCCCGTGGAATAAAAAAGATTGGCGGGCAAGCCAATTACTGTATCAATATGTCCATCTTCTAAAAGTTTACGACGAATTTTTTCTTCAGCTCCACCGCGAAATAAAACACCATGTGGCAAAATAATTGCCATCGTTCCTTCGTGTTTTAGGTAATGAAAACCATGTAATAAAAATGCGAAATCGGCCGCTGATTTTGGTGCAAGTCCATGACTTTTAAAACGCACATCATCCGCCATTGATTCAGATGGTTCCCAGCGATAGCTAAATGGTGGATTAGCAACAATTGCATCAAAACTTGGTTTTTTAGCTGGATTGGCTTCACGCAATTTATCCCAATCATTGGTTAATGTATCGCCGTGGAAAATTTCAAATTCAGAATCTTTCACGCCATGCAACAACATATTCATGCGTGCAAGGTTGTAGGTTGTTATATTTTTCTCTTGACCATAGATTTTTCCAATTGGTTTATTGCCTAATGTTTTACGAACATTAAGCAACAAAGATCCAGAACCGCAAGCAAAATCGAAAACGCTTTCTAACTTATCTTTTTTTCCAAGGCTTGGATCTTGGCTGTCAAGCGTTACAATTTCTGAAAGAATGGTAGAAATTTGTTGTGGCGTATAAAATTCACCAGCTTTTTTGCCAGAACCAGCTGCAAACTGACCAATCAAATATTCATAAGCGTCACCCAAAGTGTCTTTTTCGGTAGAAAAATTTGACAATCCTTCAGCAATTTTAGTAATGATAGCGCAAAGTTTAAGATTTCGCTCCGCATAATTTTTTCCTAACTTCTCGGAAGAAAGATTCACTTCAGAAAACAATCCTGAAAAAGTGCTTTCAAAAGATTCATTTTCAATGAATTTGAAACCTTCCTGAAGAGTATTTAGCATCTCACTATCTTGTCTTCGCGCCATATCAGAAATATTTCCCCAAAGATGATCTGGCTCGATAACATAATGCACGCGACGGCGCATTAACTCTTCAAAAGCCTTTTGATCATCCGCATTTTGCTCATACCAAATTTGTAACGAAGTTTTATCGCCATTTTTTGATGGATATTCATCGCCCAATTCCTTTTTAGCCGAAGCCTCATAATTATCTGATAAATATCGTAAGAAAAGGAATGAAAGCATATAATCGCGAAAATCATCGGCATTCATTGCCCCGCGAAGTTGATCGGCAATTGCCCATAATACTTTACCCAATTCTTTATTTTGTTCGTTTGTCATAGTTTTATTTCTTATTTTTGATTAAATTTTCCAATTCTTTTAAATCTTCTTCATCGGCAATTTTGGCTTCAAATTCTTTTCTTTTATTGTCAAAATCTTCATAAATTTCATTTACTTTTTCTTCCATTTTTTTATTCGAAATTTTGCCTTTTCTATCAAGTATTTGGTAGTCGTTCGAAGATAATACTCGATCAATATTTTCTTGCCAAAATTTCATAGTAATATCTTGACGGTTTTTAGTGCGAAGCTCTGCAGTCTCTAAAAAAATCACCACTAAGCGATTAAGAGTATCTAATTCATCTTTGGATAAATAATTTTTAGCAATTATAACATCTTCCTTTCTAACAATTTTTCCTTTCCAAGAAGTTAGAGCCATATTTGGCTTATCTGCATCAGCCCTTGCAATAATTAATTCTGTAGCAGTTTTATTGGTTGCGGCGTAAATTAATTTATTTTGCGCCTCAGCAAAAAACATTTGCGTTGCTTTATCGCTTTTGTCGTAATCTCTTGAAAGTTTGAATAAATCGCGAACCTTTTGGTAAAATCTTTTTTCAGAAGCGCGAATATCACGAATTTGCTCCAATAATTCATCAAAATAATCTGGTCTGCCATCAGGATTCTTCAGGCGTTGCGAATCCATCATAAAACCCTTAACCATATACTCTTTAAGGTTTTGATTTGCCCAAATTCTAAATTGTGTGCCTCTTTTAGATCGCACTCTAAAACCAATCGCCAAAATCATTTCCAAAGAATAAAAAGCGACTTTGTAATTTTTGCCATCAGAGGCAGTTGTTAAGAAATACTTAATAACTGAATTTTCTTCTAACTCGCCTTCTTTCAAGATTGCAGAGATATGCATATTGATATTTGGCAAAGAGGTGGCAAAAAGTTCAGAAATTTGTTTTTGACTAAGCCAAATATTGCCATCTTTGGCATAAAGCGAAACTTGGTTTTTACCATCTTCGCTTTGATAAATAATTATTTGTTTTTCTTGGATGATTTTATTCATATTTATTGGTGATTAATTATCTGGATTTGGAAATAGTTGTTGCATTAGCCCTTTTTTGTGAAGGCGAAGGGAATCGAGTTTTTTGGTTTGGGTGGTGATTAGGTTGTCGATGGAAGAGAGGAAATCGGCAATATGTTGTTGTTCTTTCTCATCAGCTGGAAATACAAATGATAATTCTCTTAAATCGGATCCATAAATTCTTGTTATCGTTGTTGAATTAAGTTTTGTCCAATCTGTATTGGAAAGCAAAATTAGTAAAAATTTATTTGAAATTTCTAAACTTTTGTTATCAATCCACACGATGTTTGAATCCTGGTAATAAGAGTCATTTCCGTCGAAAGCTAAACATTTACCAACAGTGCCACTACATGTAATCAGTACTTCGTCTTTTTTAGGATAATTGTATTTTGATTTATATTCTTCAAAAAGCTCCTTGGCTATGAATGCATCTGGCTTTCCACCTAAAGTACCTATTTTATAAAATGGTATACCGCCTTTATCATTTGTTTCTTGAGCAAATATTCTTTTGCACATCAAAATATCTCCAATCTGTCCAAGTTTTTTAGTTTTCCATTCGGGAGAATTTCCGAATTCAGGAAAGTGGAGTTTTGGCAGGGTTTGACCTTCTGCGGGGAAGAGTTCTTGCATCAGCACTTTTTTGTGAAGGCGAAGTGATTCGAGTTTTTTATCTTCTGCATCGATCAATTCATCAAGCGATGAAAGGCAATCCGCAATTTTTTGTTGTTCTAGCTTTGATTTTTCTTCTTGTTCTTGCGAATTTCTCGGCAAAGGAATTGAGATAGTTTTAAGTTTACCAAGAGTTAATTTGGGAGGTGCGGCACCAGTTATAAAAGGCTTTAAATCAGTCATTACCAAAAAGTTTATCAGTAAAACATCATTTATTTGAATTGGCTTTAAAACGTGAGCATGATTATTAACCCAGTATTTTCCCTCAGCAATAAAAGCGGTCTTTTCATTCGAACCCCATTTTGCTCCATCTTCTCCAACTAGAACTAGCCTTTCATCAAAAATATAATCTTTAACGTAATCCACTATTCCACTCGCTCCGTAATAAGGATATTGACCTTTTTCCCTATTATTACTTGAAATAGGCTGTCTTCGATTATTGAGAATTTCGCAAATATCCCCCAACTTCTTTTCCTCCCACTCCCCATCTTTCTCAAACTCCTTAAACCTTAACTTAGGAACCAACCTCCCCTTAACTTGTTTCATTTCCACCTCCATTATTCATAAAAATTTCGTGGAGTTTGGCTTGCAACAATTTTTTATCTGGCAATTGCAATTGATACTGCGCAATCAATGTTGGCGATAGATTGCGCGACATGGTATATTCAACCACTTCTTGGTCTCTATCACGGCAAAGCAAAACGCCAATTGAAGGATTTTCGTGGGGTTTTTTAACATCTCGATCAAGAGCTTCGAGATAAAAATTAAGCTGTCCCATATGCTCGGGCGAAAATTTTCCAATTTTAAGCTCAAATGCAACCAAGGCAGATAAGCCTCGGTGAAAAAATAACAAATCAATAAAAAAATCTTGGTTACCAACTTGCAGGCGAAATTCTTCACCAACAAAAATAAAATCTTTACCAAGTTCTAAAATAAAAGATTTCATATTTTTGATCAGTGCCTTTTGCAAATCACTTTCACTGTGATCTTCTGGCAAACCTAGAAATTCAAGGACATAATTATTTTTAAAAATATTTTCAAACGATGGATGTAATTCTCTCGCCAGTGGTGAGAGAATTGAATTGCTAAGTTTAGCGCGTTCAAATGTGGCAACATCAATTTGTCTTTCTAACTCTCTTTTTGCCAACTTGTTATCAATACTTAATTTCAAAATTTCATTTTTCATCTTGTTTATTGTTTAAGTTATTTTTCATAAGCATTCAACCCCGATATTTCGCGACCATTGCTAAGTTTGTGTAAGAGTGGCGATAAATCAGCAACAAGTTCTAATTCTTTTTGGGTGCGCGCTTTCCAGTCAAGATTGAGTGGCGCCATTAAATCGCTTAATTGATCGCCATCAAAAATCATGCGACGAAGAATATTATCAACAAAGGTTTGAAGGCTGTGAGGATTTAGCCCGTGTTTTGTGGCGATTTTTGCTAATTCTTTGGCGTTTTTTTCTGCTTTAAATTTGACGTAGCCATCGCGAATTTCTTTTTCGCTTAAACCTTCGCCAGCTGTTAAGGTTTGAATGTAAGCAGTAATGTCTTCTTTCTCGTCAGCAAATTTAGCATCTGATGCAATCAATGAAATTAACTGCTCACGGCTCATGCTTCTTTTACTTGGCTTTTGCGCTGAATATTTAGTGATTAACTGCATTATGTAGTCATAATCAATCACTGCTGAAGCGAATAGAACAAATTCAAAATCTAATTGCTGAACTTCTGAAGGTTCATTATTGCTATCTTGTTTTTTTCTAAATTGTTGTGCAAGTTCAATATAAACCCCTTTAAAACCTTGCAGTTGATCTTGTGGAATTGTTTGTTCAATCGCTTGTTTTTGCTCAAGGCTTAAATCTGTATATTGATCAAGATGAGTTTTAAGGCGTTGAACTTCTTTAAAATGATTGATGAAAGAAGTGCGAGCAATATCGCCTTTTAAATTGGCAACTTCTTCTGGTTTGTTTTCAAGACCTTGCGATTTCATAAAATCATCAAGTTTTTTGACGGCTAAATTTAGCTTCTCAATTGCAACTGGTGCTTTATCGACTAGCCAAATTTCTCGCGATTCTTCTCCTTCAACACCAGAAAACATTTCAATTGCTTCATCAACCGCATTTTGTTGCCCACGAAAATCAAGAATATTTCCCCAAGGTTTGGTGTCGTTTAAAACTCGATTGGTACGAGAAAATGCTTGGATAAGTCCGTGATGTTTGAGATTTTTATCAACATAAAGAGTGTTGAGATATTTTGAATCAAAACCAGTTAAGAGCATATCAACCACGATGGTGATATCAATTTTTTCGCAGTGTTTTAAATCTTGATTAGGATATTGTTGGTCTTTAATGCGTTTTTGCACATCTTGATAATAAAGATCGAACTCACCAATGCTGTGGTTGGTTTTGTAGGTTTTGTTATAATCTTCAATTATTAATTTTAGTGCAAATTCTTTTTCTTCTGGATTATATTTATTGTCTTCTTTTTCTTGTGGCAGATCTTCTTGCATTTGCTTTGCATCTTTATTTTCGCCAGCTGGAGGAGAGAAAACACAAGCAATGTTTAATGGCTGAAAATCTTGATTTTGCGAAAGTTTTTCAGCTTGAATGGCTTTGAATAATTTATGATATTCAATTGCATCATTAATTGAAGCGGTTGCCAAAATTGCGTTGAATTTGCGATTGGCAGTTGCGCTTTCATGTTTTTCAAGAATTGCTTCAATGATGGCTTTTTTAGCTAATGGCTCTCCAGCTTTTGGAGCGTTTGCACCTTCTGGTTTGTAGTAATCAATGTGAAATTTCAAAACATTTTGATCATCAATTGCGTTGGTGATTGTGTAGGCATGGAGTTCAGTTTGGAAAATATCGGCTGTGGTTTTATAATAAGCTTGTCCATCTTCCACTTCAGTATATGTGGCATTTCCATCAAAAATTGGCGTTCCAGTAAAACCAAAAAGTTGGGCATTAGGAAAAAATTCTTTAATTGCTTTGTGATTTTCCCCAAACTGCGAGCGATGGCATTCGTCAAAAATAAATACTATGCGTTTTTTGCGAAGTGTTTCAAGGCGCTCTTTGTAATTTCTTTTATTACTATCATCTAAAGCCAAGCCAAGCTTCTGAATTGTGGTAACAATAACTTTGTCGGCATAATCGTCTGAAAGTAGACGTAAAACCAATGTTTTCGTGTTAGTATTTGCCTCAACACAGCCTTCTTGAAAGCGATTAAATTCTTCGCGGGTTTGTCGATCTAAATCTTTACGATCCACTACGAACAAACATTTCTCAATATCTGGATTATCTTTAAGTAAAGTTGAGGCTTTGAATGATGTGAGAGTTTTTCCACTTCCTGTTGTATGCCAAATATAACCATTGCCAGTGCCTTGGTGAATGCAATCAACAATGGCTTTAACGGCATAAATTTGATAAGGACGCATCATAATAAGTTTCTGCTCGCTTGCTACCAAAACCATGTATCGGCTTATCATTTGCCCCAAAGTGCATTTGGCTAAAAACTTTTCAGCGAAGCTATCTAGATGAGTAATCTTTTTATTTTTTTCGTCAGCAAATTGGTAAACTGGCAAGAATTTTTCATCAGCATCAAAGCTAAAATGTCGTTTGTTATTGTTAGCAAAATACCAAGTATTGCTACAATTGCTGACAATGAATAATTGAATAAAACACATCAAAGTTCTTCCATAGCCGTTGCCTGTGTCATTTTTATAATCTACTATTTGCTGCATCGCACGGCGTGGCGTTATTGTAAGAGTTTTTAGCTCAATTTGAACACATGGCAAACCATTGATCAGCAAAATTACATCATAGCGGTGATGGCTGTTATCGGTATTAATTCTTAGTTGGTTTATTACTTCAAAGGAGTTTTTGCACCAGTCTTTATTGTTGACCAAATTAAAATTTAGGGGAGTTCCATCGTCGCGGTCAAATGTGTTAGTTTCGCGCAAGGTTTTTGATGCCAAAAAAACATCGGGCGTGATAATTTTATCAAGTAAGCGCGAAAACTCACTATCGGTAAGTTTAACACGATTTAACTCTTCAAATTTTGTTCTGAAGTTAAATTCAAGAGAAGCCTTATCCCTAATATCTTGGCGATAGATATATTTGAGATTTATTAACTTATTTATTAGATTTTCTTCTATTTGCTCTTCCATTTATTTAAATTTTTTTAACAATCTTAACTCACAAAAGGTTTTTTAGATAAAATTCAATTCTATGTCAGAACGACTTATACCAAATCCAATCTTTAAATAAAATATTTTGTTATAATTTTATTTAAAGATTGGATTTGGTATAAGTTATAGCTAATTTTATATGTAAACTAAAATCATGAATATATTTAAGGCAATGTCGCAAATCAACTTTTTTAAAGTTGATTTGCGACAACGCAATAAAAACTAACTATAATTTTTTAATTTATCTTCAAAGTAAAATTCCTCACCAATTTCAATTTCTTTTCTTCCATTTTTAGTTCTCCACTCGTTACTATCTCGAAGTGAAAAAATGCAACCACAATATTCTTGCTTATAAAACTCTTCTCTTTTAGCGATTTTATACATTCTCTCAGCTCCCCCACCTTTGCGCCAGTTATATGTCCAATAAATTATTCCTTCATAATTATTAGCAGCCCTAACCCCACAATCATTAATTTGATCCATATTTTTCCAACGAGAAATACCAAGTGATGAGGTTATAATTTTAAAATTATTTTCATAAGCATATAAAGCAGTTCTTTCAAATCTCATATCAAAACATTTGGTACATCTTTCACCTCTTTCAGGAGAATATTCTAAACCCTTAGCCCTACTAAACCAGTTTTGAACATCGTAATCAGCGTCAATAAATGGTACATTTAACTTTTCAGCAAAACGGATATTTTCATTCTTACGAATTTCATATTCTTTTTTTGGATGAATATTTGGATTATAAAAAAAAATTGTTAAATCAATACCAGATTCTTTCATTCTCTCCATAAGATCTCCCGCACAAGGAGCGCAGCAGCTATGCATTAAAACTTTGTTTCCCGAGACTTCTTTTGGTAAATTTAATTTATAGCTATAGTCTATTTCTGATTTTAATTTTTCTTTCATAAGTGTAATATTTTTAAAATTGGTCTTTAAATTATACAATTTTAACTAAATAATTCCATAATAATTCCATTTAAAAATTCATTCCTAATTCAAAAATATGCCAGAATTACCAGAAGTAGAAACGGTTAGAAGGGGTTTAGAAATTATTAAAAATAAAAAAATTACCGAAATATTTCGATCCAATAAGAAGCTTCGTTTTGATTCCACTATAGATATAAAAAAAATCATTAATTCAGAAATTATCAATATTGAAAGAAAGGCTCGTTATTTGATAGTTAATTTCTCTAACAATAAAACTGCAATAATTCACCTTGGAATGAGTGGTAGAATTTCAATCAAAGATCAATTTATAAAGTTAAAGCATGATCATTTTGCTTTTAAAATTAATAATCAAGAATGGCTTATTTATAACGATCCTAGACGATTTGGTTTCATAGATCTCATCAAAACAGATGAAATAGAAAATCATAAAATGCTTGCTAAACTTGGTCCAGAGCCATTATCTGATAATTTTAACAGTAATTATCTATCAAAAATCTTAAGCCATAAAACAATTAACATTAAAACTGCAATGATGGATAACTCTATAGTTGTTGGAGTTGGAAACATTTATATAAATGAATCACTGTTCGATTCTGCAATTTCACCACTTCGAAGCTGCAAAACGCTTAAAAAAAATGAAATTGAAAAACTAATAAATTCTATCAAAAAAATTATTAATGAAGCCATTAAACTTGGCGGTTCTTCAATTTCTGATTATCAAAACACCAAAGGAGAATTTGGTTATTTTCAAAATTTACTAAAAGTTTATGATAGAAGCAATCAGGATTGCTATAGATGTAATGGAAAAATTGAAAGAATTATTCAAAATGGACGCTCTAGTTTTTATTGTAAATCTTGTCAGTTTTAAATGATTAATTTAGTATTACCATAATCAACATTACGATGATATTTTCTTTTAGTAAAAGCAAGAATTAATCCAAAACAAATTCCCATAGCAATCATTGACGAGCCGCCGTAACTTATAAATGGCAATGTCATACCTTTAGTGGGCAATAGTTTTAAACTAACACCTATATTTACAATAACTTGCATAGTAAATTGCAACATCAAACCACATAATGATAGATAAATAAACATATTTTCTTCTTCCATAGCTCTTTTTACAATTCTGGTAATTAGATATCCAAAAATCATAATAAAAAAAATACAAAACAAAATTCCATATTCTTCAGCTATAGCTGAAAAAATAAAATCAGTATGAACATCTGGAATAAACTTTTTAACCATACCGTTACCGGGTCCTTTTCCAAAAAAAGAACCGTTAATAAAGGCATCTAAAGATCTTTCAGCTTGATAATTCTTATTACTAGAATCTAAAAACTTATTAATTCGATCTTCAACATGAGGAAATGTTAAATAAGCACCTATTGCCCCCATAAAACCCAAAAAAATTAGTCCACAAATAAAAAGCCACGGTAAGCCATTTAAAAACAATTGAATTGCCCATAATGCCGTAAAAGAAAGAGTCATACCAAAGTCAGGTTGCAATATTAGCAATAAAACCATAATCATTAGGAGAAATAAAGAACTACCATATTTGATATACCATCTATCAAAATAAAATCTCTGCAATAAGAAAGCATTCGAAATTATAAAAAATGTTTTTGCTAATTCTGACGGCTGTATAGTAAAACCAAAAAAACTAATCCATCTAGTAGCTCCCTTGGTCTGAGAACCAAAGAATAAAACCATTATTAACATTAAAATTGCAACCAATAAACCAATTAATGAAATTGCTTTTATTTTATCTTCATTCAACAAAGAAACAGATACAATCAAGAATAAAGCAATTAAAGCAAAAATTATTTGCTTTTTTAAGAAAAAGAATTTTTCAACATCAATTTTTTTAGCAATAACCGGACTAGAGCTTGCAGTCATCATTAATCCAAAAATTATAATTGCAATTACTATCGAAAAATTTATTTTATCAATATCGATCCACCATCTACGAAATGGATTTAAATATCTTCTATCAAACAAATAATTTGAATTTGATTGTTGATTTTCCATAATTTTTGTTAATTTAGCCTTAATTAAATTCAAATTTTTCAATATGTTGAAAATTCTTATGAATATTCAAATTGAAGCTCAAATAGTTTAAAAGCGAAAAATAATATTATTTTTTTTAATAAAACAAACTCTTTATTTTTAATGTCACAAGATTCTTCAAATAAAATGTGGGGTGGTAGATTTTCCAATAGCCCCACAAAATTAATGCAAAAAATTAACCAATCTATTACTTTCGATAAAAAACTTTATAAACAAGACATAGCAGGATCAATAGCTCATGCTCTTATGCTAGAAAAAATTAAGATTATCAATAGCGATGAAGCAAAAAAAATTATCGATGGTTTAAAAAAAATTGAAGAAGAAATTAGGCAAGAAAAATTTGTTTTCAAAATTGAACTTGAAGATATTCACATGAATATTGAATCAAGATTAAAAGAAATCATTGGCGAAACAGCTGGTAAACTTCACACAGCAAGATCTCGTAATGACCAAGTTGCCGTTGATTTTAAGCTATATGTTCGAGATGCAATAGATGAGATTTTAAATTTACTAAAAAATTTGCAAAATAACTTAATTCTAAAAGCAGAAAAAAATATTACCGCCATTATGCCTGGATTTACTCATCTGCAAATTGCTCAACCAGTTTTATTTTCTCATTATCTTCTTGCTTATTTTGAAATGTTTAAAAGAGATATTTCAAGATTACAAGATCTAAGAAATCGTATGAATGAATGTCCACTTGGTGCATGTGCTTTAGCAGGAACATCATATAAAATTGATCGTTTTTTCACTGCTAAAAAACTAAATTTTAATAAACCAACTAACAATTCAATGGATAGCGTCTCTGATCGCGATTTTGCTATTGAATTTTCATTTTGCTTAAATCTTATTGCAAATCATTTATCTAGAATTTCAGAAGAAATAGTGATCTGGATGAGTAAAGGTTTTCAATTTATAAATCTCTCCGATAACTTTACTTCTGGAAGCTCGATCATGCCTCAAAAGAGAAATCCCGATGGTGCAGAGTTAATAAGAGGTAAAACAGGAAGAATTATGGGATCGCTAATTTCAATTCTTACTACCATGAAAGGTCTTACCCTTACTTATTCCAAAGATATGCAAGAAGATAAAGAACCAATATTTGATGCTTTTGAAAATTGTAAATTATCAATCGAAATAATGGCCGAAATGATCAAAGATCTAGAAGTTAACAAAGAAAAAATGATGGCAATGGCCAATGAAGATTATTCTTGCGCTACTGATTTAGCTGATTGGTTGGTAAAAAAATTAAATATTCCATTTCGTCAAGCTCATCATATTACTGGCAAGATTGTTTCATATGCTGAAAATAAAAAATTAAAAATTCATCAATTAAAAATTACTGATTTACAAAAATTTGAAAGGAAGATAACAAAAGAAGTTTTTGATTCTATAAAAATTGAAAATCTTGTTAACTCAAGAAATAGCTTTGGCGGAACTTCAACAAAAGAAGTTAAAAAACAAATTATTGAAGCAAAAAAATTTATAAATAATTTATGAAAAAATTTATAAATTTATTCAAAATAATTTTACTAATAATTATTCTCGATACTACACCCTCATGCGGTCGCAAATCTGATATTGAAAAACCTAATGATTACAAAAATATTGACTATAGTGATTAATAATTAAATCATCATAAATTAACTAAATAAATAATTTTTTTAGCAAAAAGTATTGATTTTACAATATTTTTATTGTAACCAATTTATTGTTTTTAACAATTAATTAAGATTTTTACTAATGAAAACAGACACAAAAGAACTTAATCAAAAACTACTAATAGCCTGCGAAACTAATAACTGTGAAGAAATAATAGCACTAATTAATCAAGGTGCAAATATCAATTGTGGTGATGAAGAAATGCATAGAACGCCTATTTATATTGCTGCTTACAATGGTCACGTTGAAGCAATTAAAACTCTAAAAGAATTAGGAGCTGATGTTAAT